>CACYDK010000071.1 GCA_902773155.1 uncultured Ruminococcus sp. | reverse complement strand
CCTCAATCGAAAAGCTCGAGTTTCCCGACAGCCTTGAGTGGATCCAGATCCAGGCCTTCGGTACGTCAGGTTACGAGTCGAGTCTCAAATCCGTAAAATTCGGCTCGAATATTACAAATATAGGTCAGTCTGTTTTTATTCACAACCGGTATTTAAAGCAGGTCGTAATTCCTCCGAGCGTCACCAATATAGGTAAAACGGCGTTCGGCTACAAAATCGATCACGAAACAAAAATCGAGGGCTTTACTATCGTCGGCGAGCCCGGCTCTGCCGCCGAGACATACGCCACCGCAAACGGCTTTAAGTTTATCGACATCAACACACCCAAGGTAATATTCGATCCCGACGGCGGCACGGTCGATATCGAGGAGGAGTATCTCAACGAAAACCGCACCCTCGATTATCTCCCCCGTCCTGTAAAGGAACACTTTATTTTCTGCGGATGGTATGTAGGACCTATCCCCGGCGCCGTAGGCGAGGATGAGCCTGTTTACACAAGCAGCACATACTTCTCCCCCGACCACGGCAACGAAATCACGCTCACAGCTCATTGGGAGTATGCTCCCGGCACACTTCTCGCGGGATACTATTTTGAGGAAACAAAGGATCTTGAGGGATGGAGCTTCAAGGACGCTGACGACGATGAGCACGGCTTTATTCATCAGAAAAACACCGAGAACGACCCCGAACATAATGTCAGAGTATTTGAGGGCAAGGGCGTTTTGGGCTCGTTAAGCGGCGGCTACAACGAGAGCGGCGAGGAGTTTAAGAGCTTCAATCCCGACAACTGGGCTGTTTCTCCTGCGGTGACTCTCCCCGACCGCACCGCTATAGTCTCCTTCTGGGCAGCTTCTCAGTCTCCTGATTATACAGAGCATTTCCGCGTTTACGCCGGTGAAAGCCCCGATCCGGAAACGATGACCTGCATATCCGGCGATGAAGACTTAACAACTCAGATAGGAAGAGGAGATTATTCTCACATCTACGCAGATTTATCGGAGTTCTTAGGCAAAACGGTATACATCGCTATCCGTCACTTTAACTCGGACGGCAACGAGAGCGAGCTTCTCATAGACCAGTTCGAGGTATTCGGCGAAGAATATCCCGAGGTCACCTTTGAGGCCTGCGGCGGCTACACACCGGTCGCCAAGGAAACCGTTAACAAAAAATTCTCGCTCGACTTCCTCCCTCTCCCCACACGCGAGGGCTATACGTTCGCAGGCTGGTTTAGGGAAAAGGAATACCCGCGCGATGATGAACACCCTGTAGAATCAGCGCAGGTTTACGCCTCAGCTACATATTTCGAAACGGATCAGACAGTCTACGCTCACTGGATAAAGGCTCCGGACAAGCTTATTAAGAGCTTCTATTTTGAGGACAAGAATCCCGCCGAGAGCGGCTGGACCTTCAAGGCTAATGGAGAAGGCGACGGCTTTGTTCAGGAAATCTCGACAAATTATACGAAGGATAATGACTCCCCGGATTCCAGAGAGATCCCCGAGGGTCAAAAGATATTCGCCTCTTACTCGACGATCGTAGATCTGAACAATCCTACGACGATAGACCGTAAGGCTTTGGATGTCGACAACTGGGCGATCTCTCCCGAGATCACTCTGCCCGAATCAGGCGCAAGCCTCTCGATATTCGCAAAGAGCAACTCTTATCTCGACGAGGAAGTTCAGATATTCGCCGGTGAGTCCTCCGATACAGATAAAATGACTCCAGTTACAGAAGTTATCACGGTAAAATCATGGGTCAATCAGTTTGAAAACTATACCCACATCACCGCCGATCTCAAGGACTTCGCCGGTAAGACGGTTCATATCGCGATTTGTCACAAGAACAAGCCCGACGCTGATCGCAGCATTGAAAAGATCGAGCAAAACTCCGGACTGTTGATCGATATGATGGAGGTTTACGGCGCGATCAAGACCTATCCTCTCTGGATCGACGGAGTTCAGGCTAACGAACAGAACAAGGACGATATTCTCGGCAACGGACTCTTTACCTATGATCCCGAGTCGAACGTGCTCTACCTAAAGGGCGACTACGAAGGAAGAATTGACACCAACCTCATCCGCAGCGATATCAATAATCTGACCGTTAACATCACCAAGGATTTAACGCTCAGGAACACACACTCGGCGTGCGTCTGCTTCTTCAGGAACGCTACTTTAACGGGCGACGGAAAGCTTACCGTAATTTCGGCTTATGACGGCGCTATTCTGATCAGCGGGAGCCTGAATGAGATATTATACACAGAACACAAGCTCACCTTTGATAACGTAACAATTGAAGCTAAGGGTAAAATCACAGGTATCGACGGCTGGGGAGCCTCCGGTAAAAATAAACTCGAGGTTATAAATTCATATATTGTAGCCGAGCATACCGGAAAGCCGGACCGCAGCTCCATCGGCAGATTCACCGACGGAATTAAACTTATCGACTGCGAGGTTGTAGAGCCCGAGGACGGTGAGGTCGGCGAGAACGATATTATAAACTCCGACGGATCAATGCCGAAGAGAGTCGTTATCAGCAAGAAAAAACCCGACGCAAAGGCCTATGACCTGTGGATCGACGGCGTTCGCGTTACCGACCTCAACAAGGACGATGTTATTAATAACGGTCTCTTCACTTACGACAGCGAGAAGAACGTTCTCTATGTTAAGGGAAGCTACACCGGCACCGGATATAATGTTATCCATAGTATGATCAAAGACCTCACTATTGACGTAACTAAGGATTCGGCGCTTGTTAACGAAAGCTCAACAGTTGCCACAATAGCTCTTCAAAACAACACTACGCTTAAGGGAGAAGGAAAGCTTACCGTATCTTCCGCTAACGCGGGAATCCTTGTAGCCGGACATGCCTTGAATATTCCTAACGTTAAGCTCACCATAGATAATATGTTTGTTGAGTCAAGTGGATATATGGGCGGTATTTCCGGACTTGTTAACGATGAAGCGCTAGAGATAATCAATTCCCATGTAATTTCAACCTCAAATGAGAATGGAGCTACTGCTCTTGAATGGTTCTACGGCGGCATTACCCTGACTGACTGCGAAATAGTAAAGCCTGTTGACGGCAAGATCTCCGACGATAAATCCCGCATTGAAAACGCCGACGGTTCGGATGCTTTTTACGTAGAAATCGACAAAAAGGTCGTTCCTACAACCGAGCCATCCAGCGGAAACGCTACCGATCCTACCGAGAAGGATACAGGCGGCTCAGGAGACAAGACTACTGATCCGACTGAGAATGGCACGAGCGGCGCCGGAGACAAAAGTACTGACCCGACCGAGAACGGTACGAGCGGCGCCGGAGACAAAAGTACTGACCCGACCGAGAACGGCACAGGCGGCGCAGGAGACAAGGCTACTGATCCGACTGAGAATAACACGAGCGGCGCAGGCGACAAGAATACCGAGCCTACCGAGAACGGCACAAGCGGCGCAGGAGACGGTAAAAATACCGAACCTACCGAAAATGGCACGAACGGCGCAGGTGATATAAATACTGAGCCCACGCAAAACACCACAAACAAATCGACCGAGCCGCAAATCGCTCCAACTACTCCTCCCTCCGGACAGGTGATCGACAAAATAAAGCCGGGCGACTCTATCGACAGTGTTGACGATTTCGCCAAGACGATCAAGAGTGAAGAGGATCCCGCGGGAAGCACCTTCGGATTACTCCGCTTAAGACAGAAAACCGTAAAGAAAACCTCACTCACCATAACTTGGGAAAAGCTTAAAAACGCTAAGTACTATGTTGTTTACGGCTCTGCATGCGGAACAAAGAAGGGCGAGATTCCCGCTTACAAGAGGATAAAGAAGGTTAAAAAGAATACCTACACCTATAAGAAGGCCAAAAAGGGAGCCTACTACAAATTCTTTGTTGTAGCGGTCAACAAGAAGAACAAGGTGGTCGCAAGCTCAAAGACCGTTCATATCGTAACCAACGGCGGCAAAAACGGCAATGACAAGAGCGTAAAGATCAACAAATCAAAGATTACCCTAAAGATTAAAGGAAAGTTCAAGATCGTTGCTAAGGAGATTCCTAAAAAGGCAAGTAAGAAGGTAAGACGTCATCGTCCTATCGCTTATGAAAGCTCCAACAAGAAGGTGGCAAGAATTAAGAAAGGCGTAATTATCGCAAAGAAAAAGGGAACCGCTACCGTATACGTATACGCGCAGAACGGTTTATACAAAACAATTAAGGTCAAGGTTAAATAACCGATGAAAAACAGGCTGTCCGGTTTCGGGCAGCCTGCCTCACATTTTGAGCTTTTTGTATGGACAACCATAAGGAAATTTGATATTATTAAGTTATAGTATTATCGGAATCGGGTGAAAAGATGGCATATTTCGGACGGCTGTTTCTCGACAAGGAAAAAGATATAATCGTAGAGCTGAGTATGAGCGAAAACACGCTCAGCTTTGTACTGCGCACGCCAAATCACGCTAAAGGAAACCTAATAAAAAACCTGGCGCGGCTGTGCGGTCTTGAGCTAAGCGACGGCGACGACGGGCTTAAGGTGATTAAGGGCGAGGTTCCCTGTTATATTGACGAAAAAAACCGCGAGGTG
>CACYDK010000070.1 GCA_902773155.1 uncultured Ruminococcus sp. | reverse complement strand
TATCTCCATCTAAGCAGTTTCATTATACAATCGAAAAAAACGAAAGTCAAGGCTTTTCCGATTAAAAAGCAAAAGAAATGCGGGAAAGGCAAACAGCTTTGCATAACCCGCGTCTCTGCGCTTAGTTTTTAATGTCCTCGATGAGCTTTTCGATCTTCTTTAAAGCTTCATCGTCGTAATCGGAAGCGCCTCTTTTATCTTCGTTCGAGCTTACGACGCCCTCCTCGAAGGTCTCGACAACATCGCTGTCGACGAGAATAACGTCGTCCTCTTCCTCGACGTCGGGAGCTACTACCAAGTCGTCATCTTCACTATCTTGACCGTATTCGTAACCGTAGCCGTAGATATAATCATAGCTCTCGGTTTCGTCGCTTTCAGCGGGCTTTACGAAGGTTTCGGACTCGACAGAGGCGTAGGAGTAATCGTAGTCGTAATCTCCTGTTTTCTCCTCGGAAGCGGCAACAAAATTGTCCTTGTTAAGGCCGTAATCGCCGTAGGTAGACTGCTCTGTTTCGAACTCGTCGAGGTCAAATTTCACTATCTGCTCTTTTTTTTTTCGAGCGTTTTTATTTATCTCCATACAGAGGCTGACAGCGTAGAGAGCCAACGCAAGGAATGCGAACTGGAGAATGTTCTCGGAGTAGTCGAGACCGTTCACGATAATGGAGCAAATACCGCCCACGCCGAGCGTGAATCCGATACAGGCCAGAGGCATACCGTAGAGATAAATGGCCTTTACGGGATTGCGGCCGTCGACAGTCGCAATAACCATCGAAAGCTTAAACATAAATATCATAGCAAAAGCGTACGCGAAAAGCATTATCGGATTGATAGTATTTACGGAAACCGTGCGGTTTTCGAGGAATTCGCCGATGAGCATCAAACCGCCCCAAACCGGCATAGACAAAAACAGCACGCCCATCCTGGGCAAAAAGTTGCGACCCTGGATATGAGCCAGCGCGATCACAACCAAGCAAACCGAGGTCAGCATCCCGAATATCGCGCTTATAAGCTTAAACGGATCGAGCGCGTTGCTCTGGAGGCTCAAAATCGTGTTTAGCGAGGTTTTTGAAGCCACGAGCGCGGCCGCGAACATTGAGAATACCGCCGCCGGGATATTTCTTGAAAGAAGGTAGGCCTCAGAGGTCTCCTTATCAATGGCAACAAAAACGATACACAACGCAAACATAATCAGCGCGGCAAAAATCGAATAGTAGGATACTGTGTTCTCGCTTAACGGGATGACTGAGAAAATCTGAAGCGCCTTAAGCGTCACAGAAGCCAGCGTCAGCGGAATAAACGGTATCCAGCATAACTTAGATCTCATAATATGTCCTTTCGAAATAAAGAATTATATCAAAAACTAAACTTATAATATTTTAAGACAAACTGTCCGTTATGTCAAGGATAAAAAAGAAACTGAGTAAAAATATGAAAAAGAAATTATACAGAAAAACAACCGGCATAAGCCTACACACGTTAAACGAAAGGCGCGGACAGGGACTTAGCCGCACAGAACTTTTAGGCGGTTTATTTGCGCCTAAGCTTGCGCTTTACGGTTTTGAAGATACTTTCGGCTTTCAGCGCTTCGAGAGCTGCCTCGGTATCGGAAAGCCTTTGGTTCAATGCTGAGTTTTTCTCGCGGAGCGCGGTAATCTTGCTGTTCTTATTCATGAGCTTTTCTTTATACTCGGCGTTTTTCTCACGGAGCGCGGTGATCTTTTCGTTCTTTGTTTTTATTTTCTGTTTCAGCTCAGAGGTCTTGGACTTCTGCGCCTTAAGGTCCGCTTTAAGCGACGAGATCTTGCGATTCTTTTCGACTTCTTTCTCGTGCTTAAGATGGTCGTCGTTAAACCAGAGCTCCAGCGCCGACTTCATAACATCGTGACGCCAGTTTACTACATCCTGAGCGCTGTAGGAGGTCTTTTTGAGCTCAGCGGCGGTGCCGGAGAGTTCCCCGCATTCCGAGATGAACGCGGTCACGGTCTCGATAAGCCTGTCGCGGAACTCGCGGAAATCCTCCTTGTTCGCGGGAGGATTGAGAAAATCGTAGACGGCTCCGTTTACAAACTCATCGTTTGTAGAATGATAAAGGAAATCGTAGTAAGGGTCAAATCGGGTATCGTCCTCGCCTCCTCTGACAAGAAGCACCGGCACGCCCATTGCAAGACACGGCAGAGCGCAGTGCAGACGTTTTGTAACGACGCAGCGCGCGTTCTGATAAACTGTCAGAAGCTCCTCGACGAGCTCAACTCTCGCCTCCCACGAAAGGCTCTCGTCGCGCTCGCGCAGATGAGATATCTCGCGGATCTCTATTTTTCCGTCCAAATCGGAATGAAGCTTATCCCTCACCTTTTTTGCAACGTCAACAACGCAGATATAGGAACCCTTGTCCCCGCGCTCGGGCATTTTGGGGAGAGTCATCGTGATACAGCCGCTGAAAAAGGCGTCGACCCCAACGCTCTTCAGGTTATTCATCGTGAACATATCCCGGCAGCCGACAGGACCGTAGGCGTTAAGGTATTCTCCGCCTATACCGGAAAGAAATTCATATTTTATCGGGGTTCCGTACCACTGGTTGGCAAGCTGATGGTCGGCGTAGTGGAAGCCGGTCATCAGCGGATAGATATACTCGGACGGCGGCCAGTTCCACTTCTGCCACATATACCAAGCGTTCAT
>CACYDK010000069.1 GCA_902773155.1 uncultured Ruminococcus sp. | reverse complement strand
GTCTGCGGGGACGACGCTCCTCCTCGGGGTCGTTTTCGGGCTCTAAGCCGTCAACCTCGATGAGAACAGCTCTGCGGCTGAGGTTGAGTCTACCCTTGTCGTCGATTTCGAGAACCTTAACGCGGATCACGTCGCCTACATTAACTACGTCGGTAACGTTCTTGGTGCGCTTAACATCGAGCTGGCTTACGTGGCAGAGGCCTTCCTTGCCCGGAGCGATCTCAACGAACGCGCCAAAGTCCATAATCCTTGTTACCTTACCGTAGAACATTGCGCCCGGCTCGGGGTCGTTTGCGATCGTCTCGATCATACCGAGAGCGCGCTTGCACTTTTCGGTGTCGATTCCGGCGATGAATACGATACCCTTATCGCCGTCCTCTTCGATGTCGATCTTACACTCGCACTGAGCCTGGATCTCCTTGATGACCTTGCCGCTCTTGCCGATAACCTCGGAGATCTTCTCGGCGTCGATTGTGGTTGTGAACATCTTGGGAGCGTATTTGCTGAGCTCGGGTCTGGGCTCGGCGATAGCCTTGAGCATTACCTCGTCGAGAATGTAGTTGCGGGCTTTGTGTGTCTTTGCGAGAGCTTCCTTGACCATTTCAGGGGTAAGACCGCTGATCTTCAAGTCCATCTGGATAGCTGTGATGCCGTCCTTTGTACCGGCAACCTTAAAGTCCATATCGCCGAAGAAGTCCTCAAGACCCTGGATATCTACCATGGTCATCCATCTGTCGCCTTCGGTGATAAGTCCGCAGGAGATTCCGGCTACGGGAGCCTTAATGGGAACGCCGGCGTCCATAAGCGCGAGCGTGCTTCCGCATACGGAGCCCTGAGAGGTCGAACCGTTGGATGAAAGAACCTCGGATACAAGACGCAGAGCGTAGGGGAAGTCCTCGACAGAGGGGATTACAGGGAGAAGAGCTCTCTCGGCGAGGGCGCCGTGGCCGATTTCGCGGCGTCCGGGTCCGCGGCTGGGCTTAGTCTCGCCTACGGAATAGCTCGGGAAGTTGTAATGATGCATATATCTTTTCTCGGTTTCGCCGTCAAGGCCGTCGAGAAGCTGCTTCTCGGCAACTGAGCCGAGGGTAGCGATCGTGAGAACCTGAGTCTGGCCTCTGGTGAACATACCGGAGCCGTGAACTCTCGGAAGAACGCCTACCTCGCTTGCGAGAGGACGGATGTCGTCCATTCCTCTGCCGTCAACGCGCTTCTGCTCGTCGAGGAGCCAGCGGCGTACGATGGTTTTCTGAGTTTTATAGAGGCACTCGTCTATCTTAGCCTCGGACTCGGGATAAACCTCGTCGAATTTTTCGTGTACAGCCTCATAGATGGGCTTTAATCTTTCGTCGCGGACGGTTTTGTCGTCTGTATCAAGAGCGGCTTTTACGTCCTCGGCGCAGAAATTGAAGATAGATTCGAACATCTCATGGTCGGGATCGTTCGAGGGATAGGTGAATTTGTCCTTGCCGATTTCGGAAACGATGCCGTTGATGAACTCGATGATCTTCTGGTTGGCCTCGTGACCTGCCATAATAGCGTTGTACATCGTATCGTCGTCAACGCAGTTGGCTCCGGCCTCGATCATAGCTATTCTCTCGCTGGTGGAGGCAACGGTTGTGGACATATCGGAGACGGCTCTCTGTTCGGCGTTAGGGTTGATTACGATCTCGCCGTCGACGAGACCTACGGATACTCCGGAGATCGGGCCGTTCCAGGGAACGTCGGAGATAGAGATCGCGATAGACGTGCCGACCATAGCCGCGATTTCGGGCGAGCAGTCGGGATCTACAGCCATAACTGTACAAACAACGCTCACGTCGTTTCTCATATCCTTGGGGAAGAGGGGACGGATCGGACGGTCGATCACACGACTTGTGAGGATAGCCTTTTCGGAGGGACGACCCTCGCGCTTAAGGAAGGAGCCGGGGATCCTTCCGGCGGCATACTGCTTCTCCTCGTAGTCGACCGAAAGAGGGAAGAAGTCGATCCCGTCTCTGGGCTTTGCGGAGGCGGTTACGGCGCAGTGTACAACTGTCTCGCCGTAGCGAACCAGACACGCGCCGTTGGCGAGCTGGGTCATTTTACCTGTCTCTATAACGAGCGGTCTGCCGGCAAAATCGGTCTCGAATGTTTTGTAATTCGGGAATTCCATCATTCTGTTCATAAAAAATCCTTTCTCGGCTTATGCCGAATAAAATATGATAATCAGGATTTTTTCTACAACTTAAGCAATAAAACCAACCCGTCCGTCGGGCGCGCTCGTTTTACCGCTAAAGCGTAGCAAAATCCTGCGATAAACAAAAACGTAAGATAGGGCAAACGTCGCCGCCTGCCCTAAACGTCTATTACTTACGAATTCCGCATTTCTTGATGATCGCACGGTATCTCTCGATGTCTACCTTTGTGAGGTATTTGAGGAGAGAACGTCTCTGTCCGACCATTTTGAGAAGTCCGCGTCTGGAGTGATGGTCCTTCTTATGAACCTTGAGGTGCTCGGTGAGGTCGTTGATTCTCTTTGTAAGAAGAGCGATCTGAACCTCGGGAGAACCGGTGTCTCCTTCGTGAGTAGCGTACTCGGCGATTATTGCCTTTTTTTCTTCGGGTAACATTGTTATTCCACCTTTTATATTATATTTGCTCGCACACAGGTTAGGGCTGTGAAATTCCGCGTTGCGGCTTGCTCCCTAATCCGTGGAACGGCCTAACGTGAAGTATTATATCATAATAGAAAACAAAAGTAAAGAAAAACTTTGCGTCCGAAAAAGCGGCTTGTTTAAACGTGTTATACAGATAAGCACTAAAAAATGTATAAATATACATAATATAAGCTCCAACAGACGATTGGGATATTGCACTATAAAATTGGGTAAAATTTATATTAATCAAAGAAAGGGCTACAAAAAGTAGCCCCAAAAGCGCAACTGTTAACCGTGAAGGATTTTTGTGATCTGCATACTGATGAATTCCTTCTCTTCGCTGTTCATGCATCTGTAAGCCAGGATAAGCTGTTCCTCGCTCGGAGTAAGAAGCTTCAGAAGATCCTGATTATCAGCAGTTGAAGCGACAGCAGATTCGCCTTCAACGGGTTCGTTGTAGGAAAGCAGGGTGTTGAAATCAACGTTGAGAATCTCACAGAGCTTTTTTAGCTTTTCCTGTCCGGGTTCGGATTTACCGGTTTCATAGTATGTGTAGGTAGATCGGGATATATTAAGCATATTAGCCATTTCGAGCTGGGAATACTTACAATTCTTTTTTCTGAGTTTTCTCAGGTGAGAACCAAATGCTTTGGACATAGTCATTTACCTTTCAGCGATTTATAAAAACTTATAAATAGTCATAAAACTATCTATAGATAGTATAAAATATAAATATTCCGATTTCAATATAAGTGGATATTTGTCACATTTTGTATTTGCAATATTTTTTTGGGTGCATACCGTCGAATCCCGTTAATGAAAATGGTTTTTTATTATAATTTATTTATATAGTTACCGTCAAAAGTTCAAAATATACTATTGCAAAATCCTGACAAAAGAGTTATAATGATACGGCAACAGCAAATCGCTAGAGTGGCGCAGTTGGTAGCGCAATTGATTCGTAATCAATAGGTCGTGGGTTCGAGTCCCATCTCTAGCT
>CACYDK010000068.1 GCA_902773155.1 uncultured Ruminococcus sp. | reverse complement strand
ATCCCGTTCACCTTGTTGGCGATCATCGCGCTTCCGTAACCGACTCCGTCGACAAAAACACCTCTGTCGCATTCGCCTTTGGCAACTGCCAAGGCCGCCGGCAGTACATAATCCGACAAATCGCAGGATTCCTCGTCGTAGGCTCCGAAGTCCTCAACAATGTGTCCCTGAGCCTCGAGATACTTTTTTATCTCGTACTTCATCGAGGTTCCGGCGTGGTCGTTAGCCATTGCGATTTTCATAGTTAACATCTCCTTTTTCAGCATTTTCTTCATTAAGGGGAAAACCCTTGCTTCTAATCTAAATAATATCATACGGCTATATTTTTGTCCACAGAAAATTCGCTCTCACACGATATATGCTTGATTTTCTTCGCCGTGATTGATATAATGCTGTGTGCGTGACAAAAATTTTTTCGAAATTTTTGTCACAAACCCCGGATTTGTTGGGTTGTATATATGTTAGGATAAACACAAACGCAATTCAGGAGGAAATTTATGAAGAAAATTGTAAGCATTATTCTTTCCGCGGCGATCGCGGCCGGAGCCTTCAGCGCTCTTCCGGCAACCGTTTCCGCGGCAAAGTCTCCGGTAAGCCTTAAAAAGAGTTCGGCAACTCTGAACATCACCGAGAAAAAGGGCAAAACCGTCTATGGCTCCGCAAAAATCAAAATCAAAAAATCCAAGGGAGTCGTTATAAACAAGCTCACCTTCAAGAGCTCGGCAAAAAGGATAGCCAAGGTCAGCGCCAAGGGCAAGGTGACCGCTGTAAAAAAAGGCGAAGCCAAAATCAGCGTAAAGGTCAGCTACAGCTTCAAAAAACACGACAAAGTAAAGAAGCTCACCTTTAAGGTAAAGGTAAAGGATATGAGAAAGAAGTCCCGGGCTGTCGTTCAGAAGCCGACCGAGGCGCCCACTGAAGCTTTCACGGAGGCACCGACCGAAGAGCCTACCGCGGCTCCTACGGAAGCTCCCACAGAGACCCCTACAGAAGCGCCGACAGAGGCTACCACAGAAGCGCCGACAGAGACACCCACAGAGGTGCCGACAGAAACCCCAACAGAAGCTACGACAGAGACTCCTACCGAAGCTGCCACAGAGATTCCCTCTGAAGCAGAAACCTTCATTGAACCCGACGACTCAACTGTTCCCGAGACCGAGGCTCCCACAACCGAGCCGACAGCCCCCGAAACTACGCCGGCCACAGAGGAGGAAACCTCACCTGAAGCAGGCGGCGAAGCTGATCAGATCTCTACCGACCCGGCTCAGACCGAGCCCGTTACCGAGCCTGAAACAGAGCCTGCGACCGAACCCGCAACAGAGCCTATACCGGATACATTTGAGGGAAGGCTCTCGGCCTTCTCAAACAAGCTCTACGCAATGTGCGCCGCTGACAAAGACGGCAACTACATAATGTCGCCCGTTTCCGTATATTTTGCTCTTACGCTTCTGCACTCGACCGGCGACGCGACAGTAAAGCAGGAGGTCGAGGAGCTTCTCGGGATGACCGCTGAGGATATCACAAAGACCGCCGATCTGTTCAAAAAACTCTCGCGCACCCTTGAAAGATACAACGAAGAAACAGGGGAAAATGAAAAGGTCGGCGAGGTAAGCCTCACCAATTCGGCCTGGTTCGAGCAGGACAAAAACTTTAACAAGGACGCGATGGAAAAGCTTACGAACGAGCTCTTGTGTCAGATAAAGACCGCTCCGTTCTGCAACGATAACGTTAAGGCGAATCAGATGATCCGTGAGTTTGTAAAGGAAGCTACCCGCGGTCTGATCGACAAAGACTTTGAGCTGTCGGAATCCACTCTTATCGCTTTGATCAACACTATTTACTTCAAGGATGTCTGGGATCTTAAAGACGGCGATTTACATACGCAGTACCGCGACTTTTATACAGCTGACGGCGCTGTAAACACCGAGTTCCTGCACGGCAAGACTATCGCCGGAAAAATCCAGGACGGCGGAAGCTTTGAATACTTCTATTCCGAGATGGCTCACGGCTATAAAATCAAGTTCATCGTTCCCAAGGAGGGCTACTCTCTCGACGACGTAATGACCGCCGCCAACCTCAATCTCGTTAACAACGACAAGGAATTCGACATGTACGAGAATATTATCGTCGACGAAGCTGCACTTGAAAAATACGGCTACTACGGCTGTCAAATCGGCGACGAGCTGTTTATAAACCACTATACACACTGCGTTTTCCCGAGCTTCACGATCAGCTCCGACACCAACCTCAAGGATACGCTGTCGAAAAACGGCTATTTAACACAAACCTTCGAGGGCTTTATGTCCGATATTTACAGCGACGATCCGTTGTATGTAAGCGGCTTTATGCAGAGCGCGAAAATCGAGGTCGACAAGAGCGGAGTAAAAGCCGCCGCAGTCACCGTTATTTCGGAAGAAGCCGGCTGCGCTATGGAAATCGAGGATCACCAAAGCCTTGTAATGGACAAAAACTTCGGCTTTATTCTTACCGACCGGGAAGACAACATCCTCTTTGAGGGAAAGGTCATAAACCCTGTCGCAGACAACAACTAATAATATCTAACGAACAAGGCTGCCGCAACGCGACAGCCTTGTTTTTGCTCGTTTTATTATGTTTTTTAATTGGGAATGCCATGTAACGGATGTTACAGCGCTCCGATAAAAATAGGTATCAGTCCTTTGTGAGCTTGTTATGTATCAGACGGGTAACAGTGGCGATAACATAGGTCGCAACGAGAATAACGGGCATAGTTATGTACCAGAGGCCTCCGCGGTTGAAGGTATAAAAATCCATCCAGCCGCCGTTCTGCTCGCCTATAATGACTACCTCTACCAGGTATACCGCGCCGTACAAAAGGCTCGGGACAAGCGCGAGAAACGACTCGGGAATTTTGATACGATAGTCGTTCTCGAGAAAAAGGAATGTGATCAGAGCCGCAAGAGGCCCGGCTAAATGCATATACATTCCCGTTCCCTGATACATAAGCGGAGCGCCGTAATATGGCATCAACAGCACGATCACCGTAATAAAGGTCAGCATAACCGCCGTCATACCGACGTATTTCAAAATCACGGCCGCGCGGGGAAGCTTTGAACGCTTTCCTCGCAAAATCCCGATCTCAAAGGGGATCATCACGAGCGAGGTTATCGCCGCGAACACGTTTGAATCCGTCGTAAAGAATTTAAACGAATCGAAGCCCGACAGCACGAGGGGATTGTTGCTGTGGAAAAAATACGATATAACTATTGCTGTGGTCGCGATCACAACGAAAATGTTCAGTATCAGCGCGGCCAGTATTTTTTTGTTCATAAATCCACTACCTTTCCACGGACAAGGGCAAGCAGCCTTGCCCAAATACCGCTTTTTCAAGTGTATTATAGCACATCCGCGCCGCCGTGTAAACAAATATCAGCCCTATACAGATAACGAATTATTAATTGACCGACAGCTTAACAAGATGAGCTATCCCCGGGATCGGGAGACCCTGCTGAGACGCCGTCGGGCTCATCAGCGCACCCGTCGCAACAAAAAGCACGTTATCGTACCTTCCGCTGAGCATATCCGGCAATATCGCCGAGCACAAAACCGAGGCCGAGCAACCGCAACCGGAGCCTCCTGAATGCACGTCCTGCCTGCTCCTGTCAAAAATCATCAGTCCGCAGTCCTTGTGCACGGCTTTTATATCGGTATCGTAATGATTTAGAATGTCATACAGGCATTTGCTTCCTACCTCGCCCAGATCCCCGGTCGCGATCAGGTCGTAATCCGACGCGGCCGTACCCGTATCATCCAAAAAACTCAAAATCGTCCCCGCCGCCGCAGGAGCGATTGTCAAGGCTGCACCAAAAAAAAACAAAAAGCGCGGTTTTAGTTCGAATATAGAATTATAATGTAACTTTATGCAGTTTCTGAATGAATATACGTCGATTATCAGATTTTTGGTCCCTCGGCATCAATTTTGGTCT
>CACYDK010000067.1 GCA_902773155.1 uncultured Ruminococcus sp. | reverse complement strand
GCATATCGTCCTCGAATTCCATGCGGTAATCGATTCGCTTGAGCTCGTTCTGGGCGTTCGGAGTGTAGCAACAAATCAGATAAAAATTATCATATTCACAGGTTATTACACGCCCTTCGTCGTTATGCTTATCCTCTATTCCGTAGGTTACGCTGAGCGGCTTAAGCTTTGTATAAACCGCTGTACCGGAATATCCCTTTTTTATCGCGCTGTAAAAATATTTTTCGTAGCCTTCTGGGGAAAAATCTGCTTGCTCCGGTTGCATTTTGGTTTCCTGCAAGCAAAAAATGTCGGCGTTAAGCTCTTTAAAAATATCCTCAAAGCCCTTAGTAAGAACCGCGCGAAAGCCGTTTACATTCCAAGATATCAGTTTCATAATCTACCTCATTTTAAAATTATTCTGTTCATATCGCGTCTTATCCTTTTGTAGTCCGGTACAAACCTCTCGACTATGGCGTAAAAGTCCTGGCTGTGATTAGGCACGATAAGGTGAGAGAATTCATGAACAATCACATAATAAATCTGTTCCCTTGAGCAGTAAACAAGATTTGTACTTAGTGTAATTATGTGGTTTTTATAGTTACAGCTTCCCCACCTCGACCTCATTGTTTTAATTTTTAACGTCGGATAAGGAATGTTATAATATTCTTTAAACGAATTATAAATCTTGTTGTAAAAGTCGCTTATAATATCAGAAATTTCTTCTCTGTTATATAAAGGTTTTAATTCTGATTTGGAATTATTCTTGAATTTTTCAAGAGCCTTTATGATAAACTCGACCCGATTAAGCACAGCCATATCAACTTCTTTAAGACTCACTCTGGGATTAGCGGAGACTGATACGGTCATATCCGGCTTTATCCTGATGTTTATATTCTTTACTTTCTTTCTTTGGAGAGTATATTCAATTGACTTATCGTTAAACCTTATCTCTCTGATCAATGGAGATTACTGCTCCTTTCGTATTTTCTGCGCAGTATTTTGAGCGCTTTGGTTTCGATACGGCTAATGTAGGATCGGCTGACTCCAAGTAACTTAGCTACCTCGCGCTGAGTAATCGGCTCACTGCCATCAAGCCCATAGCGCAGAATAATTACCTTACGCTCTCTTTCGTCGAGCTCATTTCGAATATATTCCGGGAGTTTTTGTATGTTCAGCTTATTGTTGAGGTCAAAAAGTATATCGTCATCTGAGGAAAGCACGTCAATGAGCGTGAGCGGATTGCCATCTTTGTCGGTATCGATCGCTTCGCTGAGCGAAATATCCTGAGAAATTTTCTTCTGGTTGCGAAAATACATAAGAATCTCGTTTTCAATACACCGCGAAGCATAGCTCGAGAGTCGGATATTCTTATTTATATCATAGGTATCTATTGCCTTGATCAGACCTATTGTTCCTATACTCACAAGGTCGTCCTGGTCGTTCTGAGCGGAATAGTACTTTTTGATAATATGAGCGACCAAGCGAAGATTGTGTTCGATCAGCTTATTGCGCGCATCCATGTCTCCGTTTGATGCTTTTGAAAGATATTCGTGTTCCTTTTCTGATGACAGCGGCTTGGGAAAGCTTCCGTTTCCGCAGACATGAAGCAAAAAGAAGCAAATATATTGTCCGATAAAACCGAGTATTTCAAACATAAAAAATCTCTCCTGATAAATACTGATAAAATATATTCATTGGGAGAGATGTTTTTGCAAGTCCTCCTTAATTATCGGATTATTTATCTAGAGCCTCGGCAACTTTCATCATAATCGCGCATTCCATGCGCTTTTTGAATAGCTTGCATCCATATTCGTATATGCCCGTTATTGAGCCAGTTGCATGATAAGCGTTTGCCGCGCATCCTCCGCTGCAGTAGAGCTTAGCCCAACAGTCCTTACAGTCAGGTCGCGCGTAAGCGTTGCAGAGCTTAAATTCGTTTTGCATATCTATATTGGTAACGCCCTTGTAGATGTCCCCCATCAGATATTTTTCGTCGCCAACGAACTGGTGACAGGGATAAAGGTCACCCCACGGAGTGACGGCGAGATATTCTGTTCCGGAGCCACAGCCTGAAATACGTTTGTAAATACAGGGTCCCGCAGTCAGATCGAT
>CACYDK010000066.1 GCA_902773155.1 uncultured Ruminococcus sp. | reverse complement strand
GCCGAATCCCCCTGACCGACGTCTATAAACACCGCGGTCAGCACAGACTCAGGAGGCTAATTATTCTTTATTACAATGCCGAAAATCGCGGCGGCGATCACCGCCACCACGATTTCGATAAAAAACCTAAGCCTTTTTCTTTTTATGACTTTATTATCCATTAAGGTTATTCTTACGTTCCAGCCATTCGCTGTAGGTCATGATCACGTCGCGGGGCTTTGAACCCTGATGGGGACCTACGATACCGAGCTGTTCCATATCGTCTATCATTCGGCCGGCTCTCGCGTAGCCGACCTTCATACGCCGCTGTATCATTGAGGTTGAGGCCTGTCCGGCTTCGATAACTATGCGGATAGCCTCTTCCATCTTATTATCGACCTCGATACCGCCCATCGAGTTATCCTCGGAGCCTCCGCCGTCGAGCTCCTCGGCGGCGATACGCTTGATTCTCTCCTCGATCTCCTCGTTATACTGAGCTGTAGCGGTTTTCTTGACGAATCGGGTAACATTTCCGATCTCGTCCTCTGTCGCGTAACATCCCTGAACTCGGATCGGGTTGGGCGCGCCTACGGGAAGATAGAGCATATCTCCGCGGCCGATAAGCTTTTCGGCTCCGCCGGAGTCGAGTATGATCCTTGAGTCCATATTCGAGCCGACCTTGAGCGCGATACGGCTTGGCACGTTGGCTTTGATAAGACCTGTAATAACGTTAGCGGTCGGACGCTGGGTGGCGATAACAAGGTGCATTCCGGCGGCTCGGGCAAGCTGGGCAAGGCGCACTATGCTGTCCTCGACCTCGCTCGGCGCGGTCATCATAAGGTCGGCGAGCTCGTCGATAGCTATGACTATACGCGGAAGCTTTTCCTTGGCGACGGGCAGGCCGTTTATCTCAAGCACAGGCTGAATATACTCGCCATCCTCGCTCTCTTCGTCGAGCACAGGCGGATTGTCGCGCATATACTCTATGTTGGATTCAATAAGCTTGTTGTATGACTCGATATCCTTACAGTCAAACTCAGCGAACAGCTTGTAGCGGTTCTGCATTTCGTTTACCGCCCAAGCGAGCGCTCCGGCTGCTTTTTTTGCGTCGGAAACTACAGGGATCAGAAGATGAGGGATCCCCTTGTACTTTGAGAATTCGACCATCTTAGGATCGATAAGCACGAGCTTGACCTCGTCGGGACTCGCCTTGAACAGAATACTTATCAAAAGCGAATTAACGCAGACCGATTTACCGGAGCCTGTCGTACCGGCTATGAGAAGATGCGGTAGCTTAGCTATATCCGTGGTGACTATCTGGCCGGAAATATCGCGGCCGAGCACGCAGGTGAGCTTGCTTTCGCTGTTTTCAAACTCGTCAGAATCGATAAGCTCGCGTATGGATACCATACTTACGACCTTGTTCGGAACCTCGATACCAACGGCAGCCTTGCCCGGGATCGGGGCTTCGATACGAACTCCGTTAGCGGCAAGGTTAAGAGCGATATCGTCGGAAAGGTTGGTGATCTTACTTATTTTAACTCCGGGAGCGGGATGAAGCTCATAGCGCGTAACGGAGGGGCCTCGCGAAATATGGGTTATGCTGGCCTTTACCCCGAAGCTGTCGAGCGTAGAAATGAGCTTTTGAGCGTTCGCGCGCATCTCGGCCTCGCCGTTTTCGCCGGTCTGGGGGGCGAGCTTAAGGAGTCCCACGGGGGGCTTTTCGTATTGCTCGTGTTCCTTCTCCTCGTTGAACTCGAGTCCCAAGTCGGGTTTTTCGGAGGATTTGCGTTTCTTTGGCTCATAGCCTGAGAAGGTCGGTTCCTTTTCCTCTTCCTTTTCGGGCTCGTTCGCGGCCTTTATCGCTTTGATGAACTCCTCGCTCTTGCTGTCGTCATGAACGCCTGACGGAGTTTCGGGACGGTCGTCGTCAATAGATATATCGATAGAGCTCTTGCGGCGCGTCCGCTTTTTTTGAGCGTCATCTATCGGGACGTCGATATTGAAGCCGGAATAGGTAAAGCCGTAATCGTCCGGTGCTTCCGGTGCTTCCGGCTCGTCTATGTACCCGGGCTTCTCTCTTCTGCGGCGGACGCGCTCCTTGACTCCGGATTTTTCGTAGGCGTATCCCACAGAGCGGCCGAAGCTTTTAGCGGCCTTTCCGATGTCGTTGAGCGATATTTTGCAGACGATCAGTATGAGCGTAACAAGCACGATGAGAACAACGCAAATCGCGGCGGCCTGTCCGAACGCTATCAGGATAGGATAACCGAAGATTCCGCTGAGCATTCCGCCGCCGGCCTTAAAGCGGTTGGTCGCGCTGAAGCCGTTGGCGAAAAGATTGCCGAGGGCGTAGAAATAGTTGCCCTCGATATAGTGGTCTCCGCCGATAAGGTAGACCGCGCTCTCGGCGAGCAGGATTATCGCCGTGCATATCGCGACCTTTGACTTGAACCTGGCTATCTGCTTTTCGAGCGTGGTTATGACTGCCAGATAAATAAAGAACACCGGCACCAATACCACGCAGATTCCGAGGAGTCCGTAGAAGATTCCCCTTATCCATTCCCAAACTGCCGCTCCCGGAACCAGAACTACAATGAGCGAGATCAAGGCTGCCGCGAAGTACAGCAGAGCCCTGATGCGCGGACTGAGCTGTTTTTTCTCAGCAGAGCTTTTCCTTCCCGAAGATGATCTTTTAGCCGCAGTTTTTTGGGCGGTTGATTTTTTTGTTTTTTTGGCGTTTTGTTTTTTTGCTGCCAATTATTTCACTTCCAAATTTTTCAGGCAATACCTCACAAATCAGGCGTGAGGATCGCGCAGTAAGTTTTTTGCCGGGCTGTCCGAAAAGCAGCGAAAATACGCGGGACAGTCCGATATAATAAGCCTCGGGCAAGCTTTTGCGCTTATACGAAGCTTACAAAGCTTCCGCTGACCATTTCGTAAATGCTTATTCCTGTCACGATAAGTCCGGCTACAGCGGTGTAGATTATGAATACGATCATTTTGTCTGTCTTTAAGAGCCACTTAAACAGACGGATCGCGAGATATCCCACAACGGCCGCCGCTATTACTCCGCAGAGCACTGCGATGATCATATCAGACGACAGAGCCTTAAAATCAACGTCCTTTACCTCGAGGACCGCCGCGGCGATTATAGAGGGGATAGCGAGAATAAACGTATAGTCCAAAGCGGCCTGCTTGTTGATACCGCGCATCTGACCGACGGCCAGAGTTGTTCCGGAACGGGAAAGTCCCGGGAAAAGAGCGGCGAAGAGCTGACCAATACCAACAGTGATCGCGTCGAGCACGGTGTAGCGTGAGCGTCCGTTTCCGGAGTAGTCGCTGTCGGCGTCCTTTTTATAATGCTTTGGAGAGAGGCGTTTGTTGCATTTGTTGCCGATAAAGAGCAAAAGACTGGTAACGAGCAGCGAAATACCGACCACGATAAAATACTTGCTCTGACCAAACATCTCGGCCAAATCCTTAACCTTCATATCCGTTCCAGGAATGGGCAGGAAGAGAAGGAAAAGCGGGATAAGACCAATAACGAGCATAACGATGAGGTTACGGTCTCCGTCCATCTTAGACCACTTGAATTTGCCGGTGAAAATGTCCTTGATCAGCAGGAAAAAAGCCTTGATAAGCCGCAAAATCAGCTTACGGTAGAAGATAAGCACAGCAGCGAGAGTACCGATATGGAGCATTACGTCGAGGAAAAGCCCTCCGTCCTCCATACCCATAAGGTGCTGTGCAATATTCAGGTGTCCGCTGCTTGACACAGGAAGGAACTCGGTGAGTCCCTGGATCACTCCGAGGATGACGTCCTGAATAATCATAGTAATCAAACTCATATGTATATACCTCCAGTTTATGTAACCCCTAAAAGGGGAGATTAACTTTGTTTTGCTACGTCGTTTTTCTGCTGTTTTATCAAATCATAGAGACAGTCCGCGGCGGATGCCAAAGTGCCGACCTCGTCGATCAGGCCTACGTCGACCGCACGTCTGCCGTCGAGTATTGTTCCGACATCCATAACGAGCTCGCCTGTGTTCATAACCAAGCCCTCGTAATCCTCGCGGCTTATGCGGGAATTATCAACCACAAACTCAGTTATCCTGTCCTGCATACGGCGATAGTACTCGAACGTCTGCGGCACTCCTATCGTAAGCCCCGTGCTCCTGACAGGATGTGCGGTCATTGAGGCGGATTTGGCAATAAAGCTGTGTTTTGCCGCCACAGCGAGCGGAATCCCGATAGAATGTCCTCCGCCGAGCACTATGGAAACCGTGGGCTTCCTCATACCTGAGATAAGCTCGGCGATAGCGAGCCCGGCCTCGACGTCTCCGCCGACAGTATTGAGGATAACCAGCAATCCGTCTATCCTCGGGTCCTCGTCTATTGAGACCAGCAGAGGGATGACATGCTCGTATTTCGTGGTTTTATTATTCTGCGGAAGAATGTAATGGCCTTCGATCTGTCCTACCACAGTGAGGCAATGAATAATACTGTCTCCGCGGCAGGCTATAACCGAGCCGCAGGTTTCGATTCGTTCATAAGCCCTGTCCTCTTCCCTGCCGTTTTGTTCGGCGGGATCAGGGCTGATATCGTC
>CACYDK010000065.1 GCA_902773155.1 uncultured Ruminococcus sp. | reverse complement strand
CGGGCTTCTGGGCAAAGCGCTACTGTCAGAACGGCAAGGTACGGGCTGAAAAAGCCGCGACTCTGTTCGCGTATTACGCGGTTTTTCAGGTGCTCTTTATAGTAATTAAGCTGATACTCGGAATAAACGTCGCAAATTTATCCTTCTTCCGTCCGTGCAGAGGGCTATGGTATCTTTTGGCTGTTTTTATATACTACCTGTTAACTCCTGTTATCGAAAAGCTTCCCGCGCTGCCTGTAGTGCTGGTATTCACGGCTTTTTCTGTACTTATAGGCTTTGACAAAGCGGCCGGCAACTACCTTTCGGCCGCAAGACTGTTTGTTTTTGCGCCCTTTTATTTTATGGGGTATTATTTGAGCGCGGATACGGTCAAAAAAATACGCTCGCTGAAAGCGCGCATTCGTATACCTGTCGGATTATTGTGCGCGGCGGCTTCGGCCGGAATATGGATCGTTCAGCGCAATGTTTTTTCGAGATATCTGTTTTTCGGTAACAGCAGTTACTTTAAGCTCGGGCTCAGCCGGCTTTCGGGCTCCGTGCTCAGGCTCGAAGCCATAGCGATAGGCATACTGATGATAGCGGCGCTGATCCTCATTTTACCGTCCCGAAAGCTGTTTTTCTCATTTATCGGAGAGCGCTCGCTCCAGATTTATGTTCTGCATATGCTTTTGATAGTGCTTGTCTTCGACACCGGACTTGTTCACGCGCGTATAACTTCTTACTTAGAGTTTGCTGTTGCCATACTTGTATCCGCGGCGGTCACGGCGGCGCTTTCGCTGAAATTCTTCGGTTATCCGTTTAAGCTGATCCAGTCGGGAGTCAAAAGGATTTATAAATAACAACAACAGGCTGTCACAGAATTCTATCGTTCTGCGACAGCCTTGGTTTTTTGCTTACAGAAAAGCCTTCATCTGTTCGATATTGTTCTGCTCGGTCGACATCAGCTTGTCGGCGAGGTTCCGCACGCTTTGACTTGAGCCGCCGTACTGACGGATGTGCCGTGCTATTTTCTGAACGCCCATCGTGTTGCCCTGGATCATCATCTCGGCTATGTGCGAATCGGAACTGTCGAGAGCCATTTCGCGCTTTGTTTTTGCCCTGGCCATCGATGAGATCACCGGGTTTATATGCCTCGAGTGCATTCTGCGGGTCCTGAGCATATTATACGCGTTATGATAGATGTGTCCGTACTCGATGTTCTGAGTTTTAAGAGCCTTGCTGATTTCGGCTGTGTTGGAATAATGCTTTATGTCGTTTATCCCCCTACACCCCATCTCGGCGTTTTTCATTATGAACTGCAGCATCTGCTCGTCGTTAATCATAAAATCACCTCTTGAATTAGCATTACCGAAAAGCGATAAAATATGTCAAATGTTTATTGCCATAACGATGTATTTGTATTAAACTATAATCATATTAAAGGAGGTATGAGTTATGAACGAAGTGCTCAAAAAAATGAAAACAAGAAGAAGCTGCAGGGATTTTAAGCCGGATATGCTTCCGGACGATATCCTTGACCAAATCACCGAGGCCGGTACCTTTGCCGCGACCGGCAGAGGCCGTCAGTCGCCGATCATCATCCAGGTAAAGGATAAGACGCTCAGGGACGAGCTCTCCCTGATGAACCGCAAAATCATGGGCGCAGACTTCGACCCGTTTTACGGAGCTCCCGTCGTGCTCATTGTGCTCGCCGACAAGGAGATCCCTACGGCAGTTTACGACGGCAGTCTTGTTATGGGAAATCTTATGCTTGCGGCTCATTCGCTCGGAGTAGGAAGCTGCTGGATACACAGAGCGCGGGAGGAATTTGAGTCCGAAGAGGGCAAGGCTCTTCTCAAAAAGCTGGGCATAGAGGGCGATTATATCGGAATAGGCCACTGCGTGCTCGGCTACGAAAACAGCGTCCGAGAGGCCGCCCCGCGCAAGGAAAACTACGTGTACAAGGTGTAAGCCATGACTATTGAGGAACGCGCTCAAAAGGCGATGGAGCTAAAGCAGCTCTACGGATACAACTGCTGTCAGGCCGTTACGGCGGCTCTGGCAGACTACACCGACCTAAGCGAGGACGAGCTTGTAAAGCTTTCGGCCGGATTCGGAGCCGGGATGGGTAATCTTGAGTCCACCTGCGGCTCGCTCATTGGAGCGGCGATGATCGCCGGCCTTAAAAGCGAGGGTCGGGGAAGCATGAGACTCTCCCGAGAGCTTTCGGAGTCGTTCAAAAGCAAGTGCAAGGCGACTATCTGCAAGGAGCTAAAGGGAGTCGGAACCGGAAAGGTTCTCTGCCCCTGTGAGCTCTGCGTTAAGAACGCCGTGCTCGCCTTTGGAGAGGTAATCGGGGAAAAATAAAAGCTAAGCGGCTGTCCGTTCAGATCGGGCAGCCGCTGTTGTTATTAGATATTCTCGTAAACTCCGGGGCATATCTCGTTTATCTTATCCCTGAGCTTTAAAAAATCGTCAAATGCCTCGGGCTTCTGGTTGGGGTTTCTTAGGATAGCCGCGGGGTGGAACATCGGCATCATAAGAAAATTGCCCTTTTTAAAAAACATCCCGTGCTCCCTGGTTATTTTCAGATCGGGCTTGATCAGCTTTTGGGCGGCGATACGTCCGAGACATACGATGATCTTGGGGTTGATGAGCTTTACCTGATTGCGAAGCCACTTTATGCACTGCTCCTGCTCCTCCGGCTTAGGATCGCGGTTTTTGGGAGGACGGCACTTGACTATATTCGCTATGTAGATGTTTTTATTGCGGTCGAGATCAACCGCGAGAAGCATTTTGTCGAGAAGCTTTCCGCCTCGTCCTACAAAGGGCTCTCCCTGCAGATCCTCGTTTTCGCCGGGGCCTTCGCCGATAAACATTACCTCGGCGTTCTCGTTGCCCACTCCTACCACGACGTTGTGCCTTGTTTCGCACAATTCACACATTCTGCATTCAGCGCATTTCTCGCTGAGCTCTCTAAAATCGTTAAACATAAAAATCCACTCCGGTTATTATTACTGTATTTCATTATAACACTTGAATTTTGATTTATAATGAGTTAAAATAAACTTAAGCTCTAACAGCAAATTTTTTTATAGGTGGTTAGTAAGATGAAAGTATTAGTAGAAACCTCCGCGCACCATGTTCACGTTTCGCGCGAAGATCTTGACAAGCTTTACGGCGTCGGCGCTCAGCTTACAAACAAGAAGGATCTTTCTCAGCCGGGACAGTTCGCCTGCTTTGAGAAGGTTACGGTAGTCGGCCCCAGAGGCGAGATGACTATGTCGATCCTTGGTCCCGAAAGACCTAACACACAGGTTGAGATATCTCTCACGGACGCGCGCAAGCTCGGCCTCACAGCTCCTATCAGAGAATCCGGCGACATCGAGGGCACTCCTGGATGCAAGATCGTAGGACCCGCGGGCGAGGTTGAAATAGAGAAGGGCGTTATCGTAGCCAAAAGACACATCCACTTCACTCCCGAGGAGGCCGCTCAGTTCGGCGTAGAGGACAAGCAGATCGTTTCGGTCAAGACCGGCAACCCCGGCGACAGAGAGACGATCTTCGGAGACGTTGTAGTAAGGGTAAGCGAGAAATTCTCGGCCGCTATGCACGTTGATACCGACGAGGCTAATGCCGCCGGTCTTTCCGGAGAGGTTTACGGAGAAATCATTAAGTAAGCAAATGATCAAATCGCCGTCGTTTTTCGCGACGGCGATATTTTTGTGCGGAAATGTGCAAAGCGCGCTTATCCCCTTTGACCCTCTCCCCTGTAAATATCGAGTAAGGTTTTCAAATCGGCGATCTCGCTCTTTATCCTATCGCCGTCGTCTGTATCGCCGACCATTACGCGGCGCGGCTCCGTCTCGACGATCTCTGAGTCGGAATGGATGTCTATATTCTCCTTAAGAGCCTTTGTTACGCTCTCGAACGGCTCATGCGCCTTGAGCCGCAGTCCGTGAGAATTATAGATCAAAGTGTAACCGGCGATACCGGTTTTTTCGTGGTAATCGCGGCAAAAGCCGCCGTCGATCACAAGAAGCTTTCCGCCGGCTCTTATCGGGAGCTCGCCGCGCGTTGTCTTTACCGGAGTATGGCCGTTGATAATGTGGGAATAGTCGCCGTCGAGGCCGAACTCGCGGAGTATCAGCTCGCAGGTATCGCGGTTTTGGCAAAAGCTGTAGTAGGGATCCTGCTCCTCATCGTAAACGGAGGCGTCGGCGATATAAGCGCGTTCAAAGGTTTTTATATTTCGGCCGCAGAGCGGAGACTTCCTTCCGCTCCACAGATACCACATAAAATCGAGTTCCTCTGTCCGTTTATGCTTTCCAAAGAAAGCGTGACGGGCGATTTTTTCGGCCTTATCGAAATACGCGCGTCCGCTCAGGCTCTCGCCGAAGAGCGAAAGTCCGCTCAGGGAACCGTTGCTGTTGAGAGGCACGCAGCCGTGGTAGAGAAGATTTCCGTTATACACGCGGTAAATACTGCCGCGCTCGTAAATGAAAGCGATATGGCGCTTGAGCCGTTCACTTCCTGTAAATGCCGCTTTAAGCTCAGAGATCACCTCGCGCTCGTCATCCGAAAGCCCGTATGGATCGTTCCTATCGAGCGTCGGGAATCGGTTCTCCTTTAGCTTGTAAATCTCTCCGTCATACTCTATAGTGCCGTTTTCCGGGTCTATTTTATCAAGAAGCAGGCGGTCGTCCATATTGAAGGACGGATTTCTCATGATAAGCTGACCCTCGAGCTTGAATTGAATAAGCGTGATCGCCTTAAGAGCGGCCCGCATAGGGCTTTCACCGGGATAGAGCTTTTCGGAGAAAAGCGCGAGACTGCGCAAACTGATCCCGTAGCCGTTTTCGAGGGTCGAAACCGTGCGGTATTTTATGCTGTTCCTCACCACGTTAGCGATGCAGGCCTCGCTTCCGCAGGCGGCTCCCATATAGAGGATATCGTGATTTCCCCACTCGATATCGAGATTATGATAGGTCGTGAGAAGGTCGATGATCTTGTCGGCCGACTCTCCCCTGTCGAAGATATCGCCGACGATATGCAGCCTGTCTACAGCAAGGCGCTTTATAAGGCCTGCAAGCGCGATAATAAAGCCGTCGGCGTCGGTTTTTACAATCGTATCGAGAATGATATTGTGGTATAGCACCTGATTATCGTCCTCGTCCTTCTGGGCGTGGAGAAGCTCGTCGATTATGTAGGCGTAGTCGGAGGGCATAGCCTTACGCACCTTTGATCGGGTATACTTTGACGAGAGAACCCTTGCGATCTCGATCATTATAACGATCTGCTCGCAATAGCGGCTGTCTGTATTCAAGCCGGAGCGCCTGTCAAGCGCGAGCTTTTCCTCAGTGTAATAAATCAGGGTACAGATGTCCTTTCGCTCGCTGTGGGTAAGCTTTCCGCGGTAGAGCATATCGACCTTCTCGCGAATTACTCCCGAGCAGTTGTTCAGAATATGACAGAAGGCCTCGTACTCGCCGTGGATATCGCTCATAAAATGCTCGGTGCCCTTAGGCAGATTCAGGATTGCGGTCAGGTTGATTATCTCCCTCGCGAGCGAACGCTCGTCGGGATATTTTTCGGACAGAAGCTTAAAGTATTTTTCATCATATTTCATTACGCTCACGGGGCACCTCCAAAGATTATTCTAACAAAATATTAACACGAAAACCGTATTAAATCAATCGGGCAGACGATATTTTGCAAAAAGAAATCCGCCCGAAAAACGGGCGGAAAGTTTGTTAACCTAAAAAAACAAGTTTAACCAGAAAAATCGCGGCGATAACCATCAGTATAAGCATAATCACGCCGGCATTTTTCATAAAAACTCTCATAATATTACCCCACAAAGCTTCAAAATCTGTCATATTTTACCATATATCTGAGCAGATTGTCAATGAAATACCTGTTTCATCCTGTCGAAAAAACAAATTTCGGCACTTTGCAAAAACATCGTCGGAATATTATGTGTAAGGTTCACAGAATTTTTAAGGAACACAATCAATAGAATTTTACGGTATTGCCTTCTCGCGCTCCTCGTCGCTCTTTCTGACGAGTCCTTTAAGAAGGGATAAAGCGGCTTTGGGCATAAAAAATCGGTTGAGCACTGACTTAGCGGATAAAACCGCGCTGTCTGCCCAACCGAGATTTTTCGCTGTCAAAAAATGTCAATCATTTACCGGCTTTGCCCGAAATGAGCTTATACCCAAAACTTTTTATTCGGGAGCTCGAGATTAATTTCGGGCAGATCAGCCAATATGCCCTTTTCGTCCATTATTCCGTAGATATTCCTGGCGTAGTTTATATCGTGTATGGAAATACCGATATTGTAAGCAAGGATTCGCTCGGCGTCGTTTTCGCGACCCGGCTTGAGCCCGTTTACGACATCCGTTACTTCTGCAAAATATCTGAATCTTTCAAAATTTTGGAAGTGGTGGACGTGAGAATAGTCGTCGGCAAAAACCTTGTCGAAGAACAGATCGCAATTCTTGAATCCGAGCGTGTGTATCGGGATAACAAGGACTCCCTCGTCGAAACAGCTGTCATCGCAAATATCGCCGGCGGAATAAGTTACCGCGGAAACAACAACATCCGAACCGGAAACGAGCTCTTTTTCATTATCGACAACAACAAATTCGAGGTTTGTATACTCACGGAATCTGTCGATAAAGCTCTCGGCCTGATCCTTGTATCTCAAAAGCTTGACAGTAAGCTTTTTTTCGCTGAACTTATGCGCCATAATAAGCGCGGTAGCCCTTGCGGTATTGCCTAAACCTATAAAACCGACGGTCGAGAAATCCTTTTTCGCGAGCAGATCCATTGTATGAACTGCAACGGCTCCGGTTCGAAGCGCTGTTATCCACGTACCGTCCATAAGAGCGACTGTTTCGCCGCCTGCGGTATCTGTCAGCATTATCATACTTTCGAGCGAAGGGATACGGTCGGGATAACGGGTAACGACCTTAAGACCTCCCCACGAGCCTCCTTCGCCGAATTTCAGGATGCTCGGCATAATATT
>CACYDK010000064.1 GCA_902773155.1 uncultured Ruminococcus sp. | reverse complement strand
GGAACGGTGAAGGTGATATCCTTCTTTCCGTCACGACCGATCGACTGGAGGATTATATCGATATTGATGTTCTTAGCCGAAAGCTTTGAGAACATTTTAAAGGCGAGGCCGGGCTCGTCGGGAATCCCGATCACCGAAACACGCGCTACCTCTGTATCCTTTGCGACACCGCCGATTAACATTTTCTCCATTTTGCTCTTCTCCTTTACAATAGTACCCGGAGCCTTTACCAGACTCGAGAGTACCTCTAACTCAATATTGTACTTCTTTGCCATCTCGACCGAACGGTTGTTAAGAACCTGTGCTCCAAGCGTGGCGAGCTCAAGCATTTCGTCGTAGGAAATCGACTCAAGCTTGCGGGCGTTTGGAACCTTACGCGGATCGGCGGTATAAACGCCCTCAACGTCTGTATAAATCTGGCAGAGGTCGGCGTGCATCGACGCGGCTATAGCTACGGCAGAAGTATCGGAGCCTCCGCGGCCGAGGGTTGTAATATCGTCGTACTTGGAAAGGCCCTGGAAGCCGGCAACGATAACTATACGTTTCTTGTCGAGCTCCTTGCGGATTCGGTTAGGGATAACGCGCTTGATACGCGCCATGGTATGGGCTGAGCTGGTCTGGAATCCGGCCTGCCAGCCGAGAAGAGAAACTACAGGATAACCGAGCTTCTCGATAGCCATAGAAAGAAGAGCGATAGAAATCTGCTCTCCGGCGGAAACGAGCATATCGCGCTCACGCTTTGAGGCGTTCGGGTTAATCTCGTTGCCCTTGGCTATAAGGTCGTCGGTCGTATCTCCCTGAGCGGAGACAACAACAACGACGTCGTTGCCCTTGGAATAGGTTTCGGTTACGATACGCGCCACGTTAAAGACGCGCTCGGCGTCGGCAACTGAGCTGCCGCCGAATTTCTGTACAATTAGACTCATTTGATTACTCCTTTTACACCATAGAAAACGCAGAGAACGTTTTCACGGCCGGCTTTTTAAAGACCAGCCATTATAAAATATTTCTTTTTTAGAAATAATATACTGATTAAAAATCGCTTACCCTAATCTTGGAGCTGACCTCGGCCTTTCCGTCAGTGAGCTTCTCAAGGAGAGCGTCGATCTCGCCTATTTTCATAACCGGGGTCACAAACGCGATCTCGTTGTGCTTATCACCGGAATCGAGAACCTCGAGCTCACCGAAGAGCTCCTTGGCCTTAATAAGAACCGACTCGCTGTAATCGGAGCTTATGCGGACATACATAGCTGTCTCAGATTCGCTGTAGGGAATAACGTTTCCGTTATCGCTGTCAGCCCAGAAGAGGTAACGGCGGGTTTTGAGGTGATGGCAGCAATCGACCATGTCGGCCACAACAGCGGAAGCTGTGGGCATTGAGCCCGCGCCCTTTCCGTAGAATACTACGTCGCCGGTGCAGTCGCCGCGAACCATTATTCCGTTGAATTCGTTCTCTATAGTGCCGAGCTGACTGTGACAGCTTACGAGCATTGGCGCTACGAGAATGTCCATCTTGCCCTCGGGGAGAACCTTAACGTCGCCGATGAGCTTGATCACGCAGTCTCTCGAAGCGGCGTATTTAACGTCGTCGAGGGTAATATTTGTAATACCTGTTGTATGTATATTATCGGGATATACGTGCTTTCCGAAGGCGAGCGAGGCCAGGATACAGATTTTTCTGCAGGAATCGTGACCCTCGATATCAGCCGCAGGATTGCGCTCGGCAAAGCCAAGCTCCTGAGCAAGCTTCAGAGCCGAGTCGAACTCCATTCCCTCGTTGAACATCTTGGTGAGGATAAAGTTTGTGGTGCCGTTTAGGATTCCCGCAACCTCCTTGACGTTATTGGCGACAAGGCACTGGTTCATCGGTCTGATTATCGGAATACCGCCGCCGACAGAGGCCTCGAAGAGGTAGTTCACGTTGTTAGTCTTAGCGATTTCGAGAAGCTCAGCTCCTTTTTTGGCTACAAGCTCCTTGTTGGAGGTAACAACGCTTTTTCCGGCCTTTAGCAGAGCCTTTGTATAATCATAAGCGGGATGAATACCGCCCATGACCTCGGCTACAACGCGGATCTCAACATCGTTGATAATTTCGTCGAAGTTCTTTGTAAATCTTTCCGCAAACGGGGACTCGGGAAATTCTCTGAGATCGAGGATCTTCTTGATATGAAGCTCCTCCCCTACGCTTGCAAACAGCTTTTTCTTATGAGTACGAAGGATCTCAGCTACGCCCGAGCCGACAACTCCGTGTCCCATTATTGCTACTTCTATCATTTTACCCATCCTTTCGGAATTTTTGCTTATTCTGCGTCCGCCGGATTATCGTCTACCTGCGGTTCTTCGTCGCCTCCGCCTTCATCTGGCGCGGGTTCTTCGCCTCCGCCTTCATCGGGTGCGGGTTCTTCGCCTCCGCCTTCATCGGCAGGCTGTTCCTCGCCGCCGTCCTCGGCCTCGGTCGGAGTATCGACGTCGATCTCAACCTGGCTGGCGTCATTGTCGTCAGTAAGCCCGGCGTCGTCGCTTTCTCCGGAGTCGTCATAGGACGAATCGTCGTAATAGTAGTCGACGTAATCCTCGGAGTAGCCATCCTCGGGTATATTGTCCTCGGTATAATATCCGATATACTGTCCGTCGGTGGCTGAACCGATATTATATACAGCACCGTTTGAGGGATTGAAATTAGCCTCAATAATTGTGCTCGGACGCTTGAATTCCTTCTGCTTTCTGCCCTCAAGGTAATGTCCCATTACCCGGCTAAACAGAGAAGACGCGACGTTCTTGCCGTTTTCGGAGATCGAATCCGGCTGATCGAAGCCCGTCCAGACCGCCATTGAGGCGTACGGACTAACTCCGCAGAACCACGAGTCCTTGTCGGAGTCGGTGGTACCTGTTTTTCCGGCGATATCCCAACCGTCAACCCTTGCGAGGTGAGCGTGAGTATGCTGGGAATAAACCATATTATAATGTAAGAGCCTGTTCATAATATAAGCAGTCTCCGGAGAATAGCTTTCCTTGGGGATCGTGTCCCTGTTATCTATTATAACATTGTCCTCGGAATCGGTGACATAGTAATAGGTATAGGGCTTGTAGTACTTTCCACCGTTGCCGATATAACAATAGGTAGCGGCCATTTCTCTGACGGTTACACCGCCCTGCATACCTCCGATGGAAAGCGAACCGGTGTTGACCTTATCGGCCTCCTTAAGATGCTCGAAGCCCTGGAGGGTTATAGCCTGCTTATAGGCGTTCTCGGGGGAGATCATATTCATGACCTGAGCGGCCGTAGCGTTCGCAGACCATTCGATAGCGTCCGGAAGAAGCATATTGCCGTTATAGCTACCGTACCAGTTGTTCGGACCGGGTACAAGGTTGCCGTACTCGTCGACGCGGTAGCTTTCGAGCGGCTCGTCCTTTACAACGGAGCTATAGTAAAGCTTCTTCTTTTCGATAGCGTACGGATATACGACCACGGGCTTTATCGAGGAACCGGGCTGAAGAACCGAGTCGGTAGCGCGGTCGAAGAGAAGGTTCGCCGTCTTTTCCTGAGAGGAGCCTGTCGTCGCGATAATCGCTCCCTTGAAGTCGATCATAGTTGCGGCGCACTGGAGACCGGTGTCGTAGGACGCGTCGATTTCCATTGCGGCCTTTTCAAGATACTCCTGAGCCTCCAGATCCATAGCGCAGTAAATCTTAAGTCCCTCGGTAAAAATCATATCCGAGGCGGCCTTCTCGCTGATGTTGTAGAGAGTTGCCAAATCCTTGGTGAGATCGTTCTGGAGCTCGTCGAGATACCAGTTCTGAACTCTTTTGGTTATAGTCGCTTTGTTGCTCTTTTTATAGCCGACAAATTTCATCTTGTCCGACTCAGCCTTGGCTTCATCGTACTCCTGCTGAGTGATTTTGCCTTGGTCGAGCATTTCGGAAAGAACGAGATCGCGGCGCTTTTTGTTCTCCTCGGGATAAATAAGAGGATTGAAGCGGCTGGGATTCTGGGTGATTCCTGCTATCGCCGCGCATTGAGCGAGCGAGCATTTCTCGATACCCTTGCCGAAATAGAGGTTGGCCGCGGCCTGAACGCCCTGACAGTTGTTTCCGAAGTTTACGACGTTCAAGTAGGCCTCAAGGATCTGATCCTTGGTGTACTCGTTCTCGAGCTTAAGCGCTTTTACGATCTCGCGGATCTTACGGTTTAGCGAAACCTCGTTGTCGTCGGAAATATTTTTTATGAGCTGCTGGGTAAGAGTCGAGCCGCCGTAGGATGACTGTCCGCTGGTGAGGTTGAATATGGCTCCCATGGTTCGGACGAAGTCGACGCCGTGATGCTCCTCGAAGCGCCTGTCCTCGATCGCTATCATAGCGTTCTTCATATTGTCGGGGATCTTGTCGAAATCGACCCACACTCGGTTCTCGGTATCGTAGAGAGACTGATACTTTTTAAACTCGCCCTTCTTGTTTTTTACGTAGATAAAGCTCGTCTGGTTCATCGATTTCGCCTTAAGGTTTATGCCTGTAGGCTCAGCGGCGATCCCTCCGATATAAACGGACAGAGCAATAAAAATGACGAGTCCGGTAGATACCATAACCATAAGAGCGGTGAACAAAACACGTCCTACCGCCTTTAAAAGCCTTTTTACTCCACTGTCGGATTTGGGCTCGGTATCGGTACCCGTAAATTTACTAATATCTGTTTCACGCATAGGGAATTCTCCTTATTTCAAAACTCTATCGTAAACATACTGCCTCATAATAATTAATTATGCTCTGTTATTATACCATTATTGTTTGAAAAAATAAACCTTTTGGAAGCAATTTCTTTTCTTTTCCTATAGAATTTTGACGGTTTTTCGCAGAAAAATGTATGAATAATACCGATTTTTTTGAAAAAAATAATGGTGAGGTGTTCGTATGAAAAAGTTGATTTTGTTCACAGGGATAGCAATATACACGCTTTTCGCGCTAACAGTTTTTATAGACAGAAACGCCGAGGTGAGATTTTATCCCCCCGAGACCGCGCCGCACTTTGAAGCGGCGTCCGCCTCAAGCTCGCCCCCTGCGCTCTACATCGTAACCGAAAAGAGCGGAAGAATCGCTGTCAAGAATACCGAAAACGGAAAAACGATCCTGACCGACACCCCGGTTTCAACGCTTACAGAGAGCGACCGTCGGCTTTTGAGGGACGGAATTGAGCTAAGGACAAAAAACGAGCTTCGGCGAGTACTGGAGGACTATTGCAGTTAAGACAACACCCCGCAACTGCGGCGCACGCCTTGCTTGCGTATTATTATGAAAAATAAAGAGAAAAACACCTTTCTCCGGGCGCTGAGATTTTCGTCCGGAATCTTTTTTTGCGGTCTTTTGCAAAATTTACTTAACTTATTAAATTTTAAACCATTTACCATTGACATTTACCCCTCCAGAGAGTAAAATTATAGAGTATAATGTCTTACTATGAGATAATATGCTCGAATACAATTACTAAGGGGGAGACACGTATGATTTCTACCGTGATAAACGAACAGCTCGGAATTCAGTACCCGATTTTCCAGGGCGGTATGGCCTGGGTAGCCGACGCGTCCTTAGCTGCCGGAGTAAGCAACGCCGGAGGCCTCGGACTTATTGCCGCTATGAATTCCAACGGAGAACAGCTCAGAGCCGAGATCAAAAAATGTAAAGAGCTCACTGACAAGCCATTCGGCGTAAATATTATGCTGATGAGTCCGTTCGCCGACGAGGTCGCGGAGGTTGTCGTGGAGGAAGGCGTCAAGGTCGTCACGACCGGAGCCGGAAACCCCGGAAAGTATATGGAAAAATGGACTGAGGCCGGTATAAAGGTTATCCCCGTCGTCCCCTCCACCGCTCTCGCGAGAAGGATGGAAAAGCTCGGAGCCTTCGCCGTAATCGCCGAGGGAGGCGAAAGCGGCGGACATGTAGGAGATCTTACAACGATGGCTCTTGTGCCCCAGGTTGTCGACGCCGTTAATATTCCGGTAATCGCTGCCGGCGGTATCGCGGACGGCCGTCAGGTTGCCGCATGCTTTATGCTCGGAGCCGTAGGCGTTCAGGTCGGCACCCGCTTTTTAGTCGCCACAGAATGTACTATCAGCCAGGCTTACAAGGACAAAATACTCAAAGCCAAGGACATAGACACGGTTGTTACAGGCAAGCGTCTTGGCCATCCCGTGCGCTGTATCAAGAGCAGCTATACAAGAGACTATACAAAAATGGAATACGATTCCTCGACCTACTCCGACGATGAGCTCGAGGCCAAGGGCGCCGGAGTTCTTCGTCTCGCCGCAAGAGAAGGCGACGTCAAGAACGGATGCGTGCTCGCAGGCCAGGTCGCCTCTATGGTAACCAAGGAGGAGCCCGCAAAGGCTATTATCGAGGATTTATTTACAAAAGCTGAGGAAGTTTTAGGCGGTGCGTCAAAATGGGTAAAATAGCTTTAGTTTTTTCCGGACAGGGCGCTCAGTATCCCGGGATGGGCAAAGAGATCGCGGAGGCCTCGGCAGCCGCAAAGGCGGTTTTCGATATCTGCGACTCAGTAAGACCCGGTACCTCGGCGCAGTGCTTTGAAGGAACCGCGGAGGAGCTTTCGGTCACAATCAACACCCAGCCCTGCGTTTTCGCCTGCGACCTTGCGGCGGCAAGAGCCGTCGAGGAAAAGGGCGTTAAGGTAGACTGCGCGGCCGGCTTTTCGCTCGGCGAGATAGCCGCTCTTGCTTTCAGCGGGATTCTTTCCGACGAGGAGGCCTTCAAGCTCGTTTGTGAGCGCGGAAAGCTTATGGATAAGGCCGCAAAGGCCAACCCCGGAGCAATGCTGGCGGTAATGAAGCTTCCTGCCGACAAGATCGAGGAGGTCTGCGCGCGCTTCGAAAGTACCTATCCCGTAAACTACAACAGTCCTGCTCAGACGGTGATCGCCACCAAGTCGGAGAACGCTGAGGCTCTCATCGAGGCATTTTCGGATATCAGGGGCAGAGCCAAGCAGCTCGCGGTGAGCGGAGCCTTCCACTCCCCCTTTATGTCTGAGGCAGCCGACGGGCTTATGGAATATATGAACAACGTGGAGTTTTCTCAGCCGAAGCTCCCCATTTACTCAAACTACACAGCCAAGCCCTACGAGGGCGACTTCAAGAGTCTGGTTAAGGCTCAGGTCGAAAGCCCCGTGCGCTGGCAGACCATAATCGAAAATATGACCGCGGACGGAGTAGATACATTTATCGAGGTAGGCGTCGGCAAGACCCTGACCGGACTTATAAAGCGTATCGCACCCGACGCAAAGGCTATTAAGGTTGAGAATCTCTCCGACCTTGAAGCGCTCGACATATAAAGGAGGTAAGCTATGAACTTTCAGAACAAAACAGCCGTAATCACCGGAGGCTACAGCGGAATAGGCAGAGCGGTCGCCGAAAAGCTCGCTTCGCTCGGCGCCGACATCGCACTTGTGGGAATCGGCCGCGAAGAGGATAAGGCCGCGGCGCTTGAAGCCGTCAAGGCTCTCGGAGTAAAGGTTGAGGCCTACGACTGCGACGTAAGCGATTTTGCTCAGGGCGAGCAGGTTATCGCTCAGGTAATAGCCGATTTCGGCAAAATAGATATCCTCGTAAACAACGCGGGCATCACCAGAGACAAGCTTATGCTCAATATGCCTGAAAGCGACTTTGACGCTGTTATCAGCGTAAACCTCAAGGGCGCGTTCAATATGACAAAGCATGTATACAAGCCCTTTATGCGCCAGAGAAGCGGCCGCATAGTAAACGTCGCTTCTATAGTAGGAATCAACGGAAACGCCGGACAGTCCAACTATGCCGCCTCGAAGGCCGGAGTTATCGGACTCACAAAGTCGGTGGCGAGAGAACTAGCTCCCAGAGGAGTGACCGTAAACGCCGTTGCTCCCGGTTATATTGACACAGCTATGACCCAGGCTCTATCCGACAAGATCAAGGACGAAATCGCCGCCTCTATCCCGATGAAGCGCAGAGGCCAGCCCGAGGACGTGGCTAACGTGATCGCCTTCCTGTGCAGTGACTTCGCCTCCTATGTAACGGGAGAGGTCATTCGCGTCGACGGCGGAATAGCAATGTAAAAACTTTGACATCGAAATAAACGCTCATCGCCGCGCGAGCCCACCGCAAGGCGGCTGACCTTTAGTATTTTGTGGGTAGAAAGGCTAGATCATTATGAGAAGAGTTGTTGTAACCGGCCTCGGAGCCGTTACTCCCGTCGGAAACGACGTCGCGACAATGTGGCGCAATATGCTCGACGGAGTATGCGGTATTGACAGGATAAAAAACTTCAACACCGACGACCTCGCTGTAAAAATCGCAGGAGAGGTCAAGGATTTTGACCCCACCACAGTAATTGAGAAGCGTGACCTCAGAAAGACCGATATGTATACTATTTTCGCCTTAGCGGCGGCCAAGGAAGCCGTTGAGGACAGCGGTATCATCGGAACGGTCGACCCCACGCGCTTAGGCTCCTATATCGGATGCGGTATCGGAGGTCTATACAGCTTTGTCGAAAACACCCAGGCGCTCCTTGAAAAGGGTCCCAGAAAGGTAAGCCCTCACTTTATTCCCAAGATGATCGGCAATATCGCAACCGGACAGGTCGCGATCAAGTACAACGCCAAGGGCGTTAGCCTCTCGACTATGTCAGCCTGTGCCTCGGGCTCGAACTCGATCGGCGAGGCCTTCCACGCTGTAAAGGACGGCTATGCCGACGCGATCATCGCCGGAGGCGCGGAGTGCGTAGTACATCCGCTTACTATCGCAGGCTTCTCCAATATGAAGGCTTTATCAACAACTGAGGATCCGAAAAAGGCCTCTATCCCCTTTGACGTAAAGCGAAACGGCTTTGTTATGGGCGAAGGCGCGGGCGTTATGATACTCGAGGAATACGAGCACGCAAAGGCCAGAGGCGCCAAGATCTACGCCGAGTTCGTAGGCTACGGAAACACCTGCGACGCTCACCACGTAACAGCTCCCGACCCGGAGGGCGCTGGACTCGCCCAGGCTATACGCGTCTCGTTTGAAGAGGGCGGCGTAAAGGACAGCGACGTGGTTTACATCAACGCTCACGGAACCAGCACCCCGATGAACGACAAGACCGAAACAATGGCAATTAAGGCCGCTCTCGGCGATAAGGCCTATGACGCGAGCGTGAGCTCAACTAAGTCGATGACGGGTCATATGCTCGGAGCAACAGGCGCGATAGAGGCTATCGTATCGGTTCTGGCCGTCAAGGAAGGCATAGTGCCCCCCACGATCGGCACAGATGAGGTCGATCCTGTTTGCGACCTCGACTACACCTTAGGGGAAGCCAAGAAGAGAGATCTAACGGTTTCCGCCAGCACAAATCTCGGCTTCGGCGGACACGACACCTGCCTGGTATTCAGAAAATATACGGAGGAGTAATTAAAATGATAGATATCGAAACACTAAAGCAGTACATAAAGATTCTTGAGGAGAGCGAGCTCGCCGAAATCGAGATAAGCGACGAGGACGATTCCATTCGTCTCGCTAAGCCCTGCGCCGCGGACAGCGTCAATAATTACTACCAGTCCGCTCCGGTTAACGCCCCGGCTCCCGCTCCCGTTGCATCGGTAACTCCTGCCGCTGCGGCCGCTCCGACCTCGGGCGGAAAGAAAATAAAAAGCCCGATGGTAGGCGTTTTTTACGCCGCTCCCTCGCCCGAAAAGCCTGCCTTCGTAAGCGTCGGCCAGAGCGTCCAGAAGGGCGACGTTGTCTGCATTATCGAGGCTATGAAGATAATGAACGAAATCACAGCCGAGCAAAGCGGCACGATCACCGAGATACTCGTACAAAACGGAGACGTTGTAGAGTTTGACCAACCGCTGTTCACCATTGAATAAGGAGACGTTATGAATCAGGAAGAGATCAAGAAGATTATCCCCCACCGCGACCATATGCTTCTGGTTCAGGAAGCGGAGAAAATAGACGACACAACCTCCTACGGAAAATACACCGTAAGCGGAGAGGAATTTTTCCTAAAAGGACATTTCCCGGGAAATCCCGTCGTACCCGGCGTTATTCTCTGCGAGATGATGGCTCAGTCGAGCTGCGTTATGCTCGCCGACAAATGCGCCGGCTGTACTCCGTACTTCACTAAAATGGACAACGTTAAGTTCAAGGGTATGGTTAAGCCGGGAGATACTCTCGAAACGACCTGCACCCTTACACGTTCGCGCGGTAATTTCTACTTTATCAGCGCGAAGGGCTCGGTAAACGGCAAGGTCTGCGTAAGCGCCGACTTTAGCTTTGCCCTAATCAAGAACGAAGAGTAATTTTGGAAGTGACGTAATGTTTAGTAAAATTCTAGTAGCGAACCGCGGCGAGATCGCCGTGCGCATTATCCGCGCCTGCCGCGAGATGGGCATAGAGACAGTTGCCATATACTCTACGGCCGACCGTGATTCGATGCACGTCCAGCTGGCTGACGAGAGCTACTGCGTTGGCGGAGCCAAGGTTTCTGACAGCTACCTCAATATGCCGGCGATCCTGACCGCGGCCGTAGAAAGCGGAGCTCAGGCCATTCATCCCGGCTACGGGCTTCTCTCGGAGAACGCGAAGTTCGTAAAGCTCTGCGAGGAATGCAATATTGAATTTATCGGCCCCACCTCCGAGATGATTTCACTTCTCGGAGACAAGGACATGGCCAGAAAGACGATGAGAAACGCTGGCGTTCCCGTAACCCCCGGCACAGACGTGCTCGAAAACGTCGAAGAGGCCAAGAGGCTCGCCGAGGAAGTAGGATACCCTCTGCTCATCAAAGCCCGTTCGGGCGGAGGCGGCCGCGGAATTCGACTGGTCAGCACCCCGGAGGAATTTGAAAACGCATACAACAGCGCTTACGCCGAGGCCGAGTCGGCCTTTGGAGACGGCGCACTCTACATAGAAAAGTTTCTTAAGCCCGTAAAGCACATCGAAATGCAGCTTCTCTGCGACAAGCACGGCAACGCGATTTGTCTCGGTGAGCGCGAATGCTCGGTTCAGAGACACAACCAGAAGCTGATCGAAGAAAGCCCCTCCCCCTCTATCTCGGGAGTTACGCGCGTAGAAATGATGAAAGCAGCCGTAAAGGCGGCTCACGCCGTCAACTACAACTCTGTAGGCACGGTCGAGTTCCTTTACGACAAAGACGGCAACTTCTACTTTATGGAGATGAACACGAGGCTCCAGGTTGAGCACGGCGTTACCGAGATGGTAACGGGTATCGACCTGGTTCAGTGGCAGATAAGAGTCGCTGCCGGAAATGTTCTGACCCGACGTCAGGAGGATATTTACTTCCACGGTCACGCGATAGAGTGCCGGATCAACGCCGAAGACCCGAACAATAACTTCCGCCCGAGCTGCGGCAAAATCACCGCGCTTCACGTTCCCGGAGGCTCGTTCGTCCGCTTTGACACCGCGCTCTTCCAGAACTATGTAATACCTCCCTTCTATGACTCGATGATCGGAAAGGTCATCGTTCAGGGACGCACCCGCGAGCTCGCCATAAGAAAAATGAAGATGGCCTTATCAGAGCTTTCGGTTCAGGGAGTCACAGTCAACCGCGACCTTATGATCGACATTCTCTCCGACGAGGAATTCACCTCGGGAAGCTACACCACCGACTTTATGGAGGACTTCGAAAAGAGAAAACAAAGCGGCAGATAACCTGCGCGCAAACGCATTAACAGCGCAAGCTGAAATGAGGTAAGCCTAATGGATTTGTTTACATTTATTAAGCCCAAAAATGAGCTTGAGGGCAGCGACGATTCCAACGTTAACAAGCCGTATGTCCCCGATGAAATGTGGGAAAAATGCCCCGAATGCGGCACAATTCTTCTTACGACCGACATCGAGGAGAACTTCTATGTCTGCTCTCACTGCAACCATCACTTCCGTCTTTCGTGCAGAAAACGAATCGAGCTTACGGCAGACAGAGACAGCTTTGAGGAGATGGACGCGGAGCTCGAAAGCACGAATATTATCGACTTTCCCGGATATGACGAAAAGCTCGAAAAATACAAAAAATCCACCGGAGAGCACGATTCCGTCGTTTGCGGAACCTGCACGATCGGCGGAATCAGGACAGTACTTATCAGTATGAACGCCGACTTTATGATGGGCTCGATGGGCACCGTCACGGGAGACAAGATAACCCGGGCATTTGAGTACGCGGTGAACAATATGCTCCCTGTGATCGCCTTTACGGTATCAGGCGGAGCCAGAATGCAGGAGGGTATTCTCTCGCTTATGCAGATGGCCAAAACCTCGGGCGCCGTTAAAAAGCACAGCGACGCAGGGCTTTTGTACATCACGGTTCTCACCGACCCAACCTCGGGCGGAGTAACAGCCTCGTTTGCTATGGAGGGAGATATCATCCTTGCCGAGCCCAAGGCTCTCATCGCCTTCGCAGGTCCCAGAGTAATCGAGCAGACAATTCGCCAAAAGCTCCCCAAGGACTTTCAGACCGCGGAATTTCTCGAGGCGAAGGGCTTCGTGGACAAGGTTGTAGACCGCGCATCGATGCGCGACACCCTCATAAAGCTTCTTAGAATTCATAATTATCCGGAGGTAGAAGAATGAGCGCATATGATAAGGTTCTGGCGGCTCGAAGCACCAAAAAGCTGACCTCCGCGGATTATATAAACTCGCTGTTCGGCGACAGCTTCGTAGAGCTTCACGGCGATCGCGGCTTCAGCGACGACAAGGCCGTTATAGGCGGAGTCGGTATGCTCAACGGTATGCCCGTGACCGTGATCGGACTCGAAAAGGGTCGCACGACCAAGGAAAGAATGGAGCGTAACTTCGGCGCGGCTCATCCCGAGGGCTACAGAAAGGCTCTCAGGCTTATGAAGCAGGCCGAGAAATTCCACAGACCTGTGCTCTGCTTTGTCGACACAAGCGGCGCGTTCTGCGGTATCGGCGCGGAGGAGCGCGGCCAGGGACACGCGATAGCCACAAATCTCATGGAAATGATGGCGCTCAAAACCCCCATACTCTCCGTATTCATCGGCGAAGGCGGCTCGGGCGGAGCGATAGCTCTGGCGGTTGCCGACGAGGTGTGGATGATGGAGAACTCCGTTTACTCGGTCATCTCTCCGGAGGGCTGCGCGAGCATTCTGTGGAAAGACAGCTCAAAGGCCGCCGAAGCGGCCGAATGCCTTAAGATGACCGCAAACGACCTCTTTGAGCTGGGAGTTGTTGAGCGTATCCTGAG
>CACYDK010000063.1 GCA_902773155.1 uncultured Ruminococcus sp. | reverse complement strand
CTTTCCCTCGCGGTAGCGGTATGAACCGCCGAAGCCCACGATCCTGAGCCCCTTATACTCAAAGTACGAGTCGTCAATACATATACAGCCCTCCGGGGCTCTTCTGTTCACCTCGTCGTGGTTGCCGTTGATATATATCAAAGGACAGTCGGCCATTGTCACAAGGAACTCAAGATAACCGGTCTTTAGATCTCCACAGGCTATTATCAGGTCAAACCCCGAAAGCCTGCCCGGAGAATAGTAATCGTAGAAGAAAGGCACCTCTACGTCTGAAACAGCAAGTATTTTCATTATACTTCCTCCGGCTCGGGCTCCTTGTCGGAGCTGTCCTGAGCGCCCTCGACACCGGCCATATCGACCGTAGCCTTACCCATAGGGCTGAGCTCGTCGTACTTAGGGATTGTACCTACGACGTTCTCCACAAGATAATCCATTGAGATTATCTCCTCGGGAGTGAGCGCCCCCTTATCCGAGCCTACGCGCTCGCCGTTCTGCTTATACAGCGGAGTCATAAACGGGTTGCATACTTCCTTGATAATACTGTTCTTGAGCATCTCGCCGAAGCGCTTGGCGGAATGCGGAAGAGTGTCGGAGTAGATAATATCGACAACTCCGGACGACATTCCCCAGTAGTAATTGATCGCCTTACTGCTGCTCTGATATTCGTTTTGGAGACTCTTGTCGAGGAAATTCCTGAGGATCTTCTCGTAGTAAATTCCCCACTTCCACGTCGGGTTTACCAAAAGGTCTCTTACGTCATCCTTTACGTACGAGAGTCCGAAGCTGCTTCGGTCGTCCCGGCGAAAGCGCGAGGTATCCTGAGAGGACAGGAGGTGGATCCCCTGCTGTGTTAAAGCCTCGGCTGCCTCGCTCGCGCCCTTTGTGGCCGACCATTCGAGATAGACCTTGGCGCGGGGATTGGCCATCTGAGCTCCTAGCGCGAAGGCGTTGATCCCGGCGATCTGGCCGTAAATCGGATAGTCGCAAACATAGCCGAGCTTGTCGCTCTCTGTGAGCGAGCCTGCTATCGCGCCGAGAATAAACTTGGCCTCATACATTCTGGTGTAGTAGGTTCTGATATAGCGGTGAGATTTATTGAGCGAACAGTTCATAATCACGGTTTCAGGGTGCTCAACAGCGGCTCTGAGGCTCGCCTGCAGGAATCGCGGAGAGGTCGTGAAAATGATGTGAGTTCCCTCGGCGATCGCCTCTTCGATGATCTCAAGAGGGTCGTCGTCCATTGCGTTGAGATAGGCTTTGGTCTCTATTTTATTGTCAAAAACGCGCTGGATATGAACCCGTCCGCGCTCGTGGTCGTGAACCCAGCCGGATGTTTGGGGCGTACCGTCGTAGAGAAAGGCGACCTTGAGCACTGATGGAGTGCCGAAGGGCAAAAACCACGAGAATACGCTCGTTTTTTTCTCCCCGTCAGGGTCGAGCTTGAGCTCGATCGGAGTTTCGTCAGACTGGAGCGCGACGTCCTCCCACATCTTGCTGAGATTCTTCTTTATGTCGGCGATATCGGAGTCCTTGAGCTCCTGATATCCGTAGACCTTTACATAGCGGAGCATAGCGTCGCCGACGGTCGAATTGAGCTTGTCGCCGCCGCTTTGAAAATACGCCTTTTTAAAGTAATAATATACAGCAGAGAACTCCTTTTGCTCGTCCTCTGTCCATTCCTCGCTGGGCTCCTTGCCCAGAACCTTGAGCAGCTCGGTGTAGCTTCCCTTTGCGCTGAACTCGATGAAATTTATATGGCTGTATTTTGAGAAGGCCAAGAGTTCGTAATAGAGCTCGACCGCCTCGTCGCCGTTCCGCTCAGGCAGAATCCGGGTAACGGTTCCGGGGATATTGACCGCGTCGAAGAACTTCAGCACGCTTACGCGCTTATTGCCCTCCTCGATGTAGTAGCGGTTCATATATTCGTAGGCCTTTACAGGGTCCCTTATCCCCTCGGTGAGATGAGCGTCGCAAAGGCGCTTCCACTTCTCGGCGAACTCGGTACCCTCCTCCATTATCGGCATAAAATTCGGAGCGAAGGCCGAGGCTCTTCCGCGGGATTTTGTGCCCGCGATCAGCTCGGCAGGGATCTGTACGAGGCCGAGGTCGACGCCCGTTGTCACCTTATCCGAGCCTAAAATATCGTCGAGCACAGGCAGAGTCTCCGGCTCGTTTTTGGCTGCTCTGGCGTGCTGCTCCTTCTGGGCGGATCTCAACGCTTCCTTGTAATAATCTTCTGCCATTTTTATCCTTCTTTCGGGGATTAATATTCTTTTTACAGTATAATACAAAACTCCGCATATGTCCATACGTTAATTATTGACAGCTAACGGATTTTTTAATAATATATTTCAGGTGTTTGCTAAATCGCTTTACTTTTTCAGGTAAATATAGTAAAATGCTTAGGGTAATTATTTTTTAGAGATGATTTGATGATTTACAGCAATATACTCGAGGCTATCGGCAATACGCCGATGATAAAGCTAAACCGTATGGTCGACGATGACAGCGCGGATATTTTCGTAAAATTTGAGGCTCTTAACGTTGGCGGCTCAATAAAAACCCGCACAGCTTTCAATATGATCGAGCAGGCAAAGGAAAAGGGACTCATAAACGACGACACCATCATCGTTGAGCCAACCAGCGGCAACCAGGGGATCGGACTCGCCCTGGTAGGAGCTGTTATGGGGCTTCGGACGATAATAATTATGCCGGACTCCGTCAGCGAGGAAAGGCGCAAGCTCGTGCGCCACTACGGAGCCGAGGTAAAGCTTATCCACGACGCAGGAGACATCGGCGCATGTATCGAGGAATGTCTGAACACCGCGCTTAAAATGCGCGACAAAAACCCGAAGGTTTTCGTGCCTCAGCAGTTTGAGAACTACGACAACGTTATGGCTCACAAAAAATACACAGCTCAGGAGATACTGCGCGACTGCGACCGCCCGATTGACGGCTTTTGCTCGGGGATCGGCACAGGCGGCACAATAACCGGGATCGGTGAGATCCTGCGCGAGAAGAATCCCGATATGGAGATATGGGTAGTCGAGCCCGAAAACGCCGCTATTCTGGCCGGAGGAACGATCGGGACCCACCTGCAGATGGGCATAGGCGACGGAATCATCCCCGACATCCTCAACCGCGATATTTATGATGATATCTATGTTGTTACCGATGAGGAAGCGCTCAACACCGCAAAGCGCCTCGCCCGCGAGGAGGGAATCATGTGCGGTATTTCCAGCGGCACCAACGTTGCCGCCGCACTTAAGCTCGCAAAAAAGCTCGGAAAAGGAAAGACCGTGGTCACGGTGCTTCCCGATACCGCTGAAAGGTATTTTTCGACTCCGCTTTTCGGAGAATAGTATTGACAAAAAATCATTTGCGCGTATAATATATTCGGAAGTTGTCTTCGGGGCGGGGTGAAATTCCCCACCGGCGGTATAGCCCGCGAGCGGAAATCTCCGCTGAACCTGTGAGATTCAGGTGCCGACGGTACAGTCCGGATGAAAGAAGGCGCGATAAGCGTATTTTGGCTCCGTTGCATTTTGCACGGAGCTTTTTTGTTTGGCAGTTAATCACAAAAAACAGTCGTGAAAAACAGTATGATTATGTTTGTTCTATTTGTAATTTTTCTGACCGTGAAAACAAGTTGACGCCTTTCAAAAAATCCTCGACAACTCCTGAGAAATATCAAAGGAGGTCATTTTATGACGAAAAAAAGCACTCAAACACTGAAAAACCTGTCGGCTATGGCTATGCTCACGGCGCTTGCGATCGCGGCGGATATGTTCCTGAGACTGCCGGGAATCGGCGGCTTTCTGACCTATGAGCCGAAGGACGTAATACTGACGATCGGCGCGTTCATCTTTAATCCGCTCGCCGGAATACTGATGTCGCTCGTAGTATGTCTGGTGGAGATGGTCACGGTCAGCACAACGGGGCCGATAGGGCTTCTTATGAATTTCCTCGCGTCCGCGGTTTTCATCGGAGTAAGCTCTGTAATTTACCACAGGCGCAAGACCCTGTCGAGAGCTATTCTCGGACTCGTGGCCGGCTCGCTCTCGATGATAGCTATAATGCTTTTATGGAATTATATTATCACTCCGATTTACAACGGGATCCCGAGGCAGGCCGTGCTCGATATGTTTTTGCCGCTGCTTCTCCCCTTTAACGCGATCAAGGCGGGACTTAATTCCGTACTTGTGCTCTTCTTCTACAAGGGCGTCGTTACCGCGCTGAGAAAGTCGAAGCTGGTGCCGGAGCGCGAGAGCTCACGCTCCGAAAACTCCAAAAAGAACACAGTAATAATAATCAGCGTTTCGGCCGTTCTGACCGTCACGCTCGTGCTGGTGCTCCTCATATTCGCGGGGATCATCTAGCATTGACATTTCCCGATTATGTGGTATAATGTACCTGTTCACAGAGTAGAAGCCCGCGCGTAAAGTGTCTGCCGAACGGGGAGTTGTCGGCGGAACGAAGGCCTGAAAACAGGCTGCGGTGCGAGTTTCGCATCCCACTGTTATGTATATGCTTGTATATAACTGTATATCACGGGATAGCCTATGAGCTGTCCCGTTTTTCATTTGTCAGGAGAAGGCTATGACTGTTAAAGAAAAGTTTAAAAACTCACTCTCGGAGCTGAAAAACCCATATTCGCTCGCGGCGCTTGGTATGCTACTTGCGCTCAGGATTATTCTGGGAGCATTCGCTAATTCGACGCTCGCGCTATTCGGCAACACTGTAAAAATCCACATCAACTTTCTGCCAATAGCCGTGGCGGCAATGCTTTTCGGGCCGTTCGCGGCCGGACTTGTCGGCGCGCTGGGAGATGTTTTCGCTTTCTTTCTAAACCCGATAGGCGGTTCGTATTTTCCCGGCTTTACCCTAAACGGATTCCTTACAGGTATGATACTGGGCTTGTTCCTCTACAAAAACAATGCCAAGCTGCTTAGTATAATACTGGCGTGGCTTGCCAATGTGGTTCTGGTGGAAATACCTTTGACCGCGCTTTGGCTTTATATAACCAACGGAATGGACTACGGCTTCTTCCTGTGGGCTCGCTTAATAAGCGAGGCGATCAAGTTCGTGCCGTCGGTGCTGATTATTTTTGCCGTCGGAAAAGCGGTGACGAAGATCCCGAAATTCAAATGATACTGTGGACGGACAGGGCGACCTGTCCGTTCTTTTTCGATTGACTTTGCGCGGCGCAGGTGATACAATTATCGGTAATAGCTTATGCACTCTATTATGCACTAAAACAAAAGGAGTTCTTATGAATATATTTTCAAAAAAATGCCTCGCGGCGATACTTTGCGGACTTATCGTCGCCTCCTCCGCGGCGGTTCCTGCTTCTGCCGAGAAGCTCCGTGCGAAGGTCTCTGACAAATACCTTCAGGGCGAGGCGATCGCGGTTTTGAAAAACGGAGCGGGCAAAAGCTTTTTCTCCGGAAACACCTCGGCTTACGGCTCGGACATCAGTCTTAAGAAGAGCTACACCTTCAAAACCGCAACATCCGGATCGTTAAAGGCCGTACACCTAAAGTCAAAAACTCTCTCGACTCCGGAGCTGATAAAAAAGCTGCGCGCGAATCGCTCGGTAAGCTACGCAACGGCAAACTATGTTTCACACACAGCCGCCTACTCGAACGACGAATACAGTAAATATCTGTGGGCTCTTGAGAACAACGGTCAAAACAACGGCGTTGTCGGCAAGGATCTAAAGGCTAAAAAGCTGCAGGAGAAGGCCGCAGGCTCGAACAAGGAACAGGTAGTCGCGATTATCGATACCGGGATCGATTTTGAGCACGAGGAGCTCAAGGACGTTTTATGGAACAACACCCACGGCTCGAAGCTGCTTGGAAAGCACGGCTTAGATTTCACCGGCAACAACAAAGACTCATCCCCTATGGACAACAACGGCCACGGCACTCACGTGGCAGGGATAATCGCGGCCGCGTCCGGCAATAAAAAAGGCGTCAGCGGACTGTGCGAAAGCGCAGTTAAGCTTATGTCGCTTAAGGCCTTTGACGAAAGCGGAAACGGTCAGACCTCAAGTATTCTGGCCGCTCTCGAATACATCAGCCGCGCAATAGATTTTGGTGAAAATGTTACGGCCATAAACTGCTCCTTCGGCGGTTACGGCGATGAAGAAGAACAAAAGCTCTATAACGAAATCTTTAACAAGCTCGGAAACAAGGGCGCCGTTACGTTTGTATCCGTCGGAAACGAAGGGCTCAACCTCGACGAGGAGCCCGAGGAACCCGAGGATGATGAAAATGAAGATGATCCCGACGTTGGCGTGCTCATATTACCGGCTATGTGCACCAGCAGTTATGTCGTATCTGTCGCGGCGACGAATTCAAAGGGCGAGCTCGCACCTTACTCAAACTACGGCGCCAAAAGCGTCGATATAGCGGCTCCCGGCTCCGAGGTGCTCTCGAGCGTATGTAAAAACTGCTTCAATCCCACCATATACAGCGAAGCTGAAAGGAAAAAGCTCTGCTCAAGCTATCAGAGCTTTGATTCCGGGATCGAGGAGAGCGATTTTGGTTATCCGACCGTTATTCCAAAGGATAACTATTATAAAACCACAGACAACATAAGCGTCGAGAGCTCAGAAAGGTTCTTCGGGCTCAGCGGAAAGTCCCTTAAGCTTAAGATCAACGACAAGGTTAGAAAAAACAAAACCGCAAGCTTTGTGTTTGAAATCCCCTTCACGCTGAAAAACGAAAACGATCCGTACTCGATCAGCTTTATGTGCGATTTTGACGGCGAGGGCGGCGGAATGGTTTTTGACGTCCCTGCTGACTACAAGCTCGACGAACTGGAAGCGTCAGATATATTACTTGCGGATGAAGGTATCTTCGGCGACGGCTTCGGCAAAGACTGGACTCACGTAACGCTCGAAACAGACCCTTCTGACAAGGATTACAGCGGCGAAAAAGCGACCGAGCGCAAGCTCCTGTTCTTAGTTACTACCGCGAAGGCGTTCTACCTTGACGATTTGGCAATAAGCAGCCAGAGCGCGAAGAGCGACGATTTCGGCAAATACGAATTTTCCAGCGGAACCTCTATGGCTGCGCCCTACGCGACAGCCGCGGCGGCTCTGCTCAGAGCGGCTTATCCCGAGCTTGAGGCCGGAGACGTTATCGCTATTATGGAAAACATCGGCGAGGAAAGCGAAGCGCTAAAGGATAAGGTAAAAAGCGGAAGGCTTATGACCCTCGACAAGCTCGAGACACATCCTCCCAAGCTTGTTTCGGCCGCATACAACAATGATAAAAACATCGAGCTGAAGGGCTCGCTCAAAAACATAACCGAGGTTACCGTAAACGGCGAGAAGGTCAAGCCGATAAAAGGGAATAATCATCTTATAATTATTCCCGACAACGGCTACAACTCCAAAAAAATCACGATCTCCGTAAAAAATGAGTTCGGCTCGGACGAGTTCGAAACGATGCTGATCGACAAGCTGAACTACGATCCGGCTTATAACGTTGTCGGGCAGCCGTCTAACGCCGAGGAAGGAGTATTTGTTTACGGAAAGGATTGCTGTTACTTCTGCGACAAAAACGGTGCCCTGGGCAAGCTCGTTTACGATAGTATTATAAACGAATACTGCTACGAGGAAACCGAGTCAATAAGTTTCAAAAGGCTGTTCGACAAGGACGCGAACAACGTGTACCTCGACAGCGCCTGCGTACTTTACGACACACTGTATTTTATAGCGGTCAACCCCATCACGGTAAGCGACGATAATTACACGATCGGCTACGAAAGCGTTCTGGCGAGCGTTACCCTTACAGGCGGAGAAGCCGCAAGGGTCGCTCCCGTACCCGAAAGCTCGCTATACGGCGGAGCTCTGGCTACATACAAGGACTGCGTTTATTTGATAGGAGGCTGCGACGCCGGCGAGGGCAAGCTCACCGACAAGGTTTACAAATACGATCTCAGCATAAACGAGTTTCAGGAGGCTGCTCCTCTTCCTCTGCCGAGAGCGAAAATGAAAACGGCAACAGTCGGCGGAAAGCTCGTCTGCGCCTACGGAGAAACCGCCGGGGATTACTTTCCGCCGGTTCTGACCTTTGACGGAAACAGCTGGAAGTCGAGCGCGCTTCGTCCCGAGACCGATGATTACGCCGAGAAAGAGTTTTTCGGCACCAAGCTCAGATACTACGAGGGCAATATCGGCGCCGATCAAAACAAACTGTTTATGAACGGCTCCTTCCTATACGGCTACGGCGATACCTACACCTATGACATATCCAAGGATACGCTCACCGCGAACGACCACAGCTTTAAAAAGGGCAATGACAGCAGTTCGGCTCTGCTCGGAGCGGTAATAAACAACGCGTACATCGGCTTTCCCAAGTTCACATACTCCGACGACATCGACTTTTTCACCTTTGACAAGGAAAGCGTCCTTGCTCCCGTGGATCACGGCTATTCAAGCGACGAAGTATTTGAGGAGGATGTGACCGCTTACTTCCTGCCGCTTTCGGGGTATAAGCCGACAGTCGATAAGCCTCACCTGACGCAGGATACCGCAAAACTCAATGCCGGAAAGAGCGTCACGATTTTCGTCGAGGGCGGAACAGATAAAAAGTGGAAGAGCTCAAATCCCAAGGTTGCGACGGTCAAGAACGGCGTAATAACAGCGCTGAAAAAAGGTAAGGCCACAATCACCGCGATCCTCACAGACAACACAAAGCTCACCTGCAAGGTAAACGTCACCACTAACCCAAAGCTCAGCAAAAACAGCGTAACGGTTAAGAAGGGCAAAACCGTAGCAGTAAAAATATCCGGCAAAGCTAAGGGCGTGAATCTCAGTTTCACCGGTAATAAGACGGCAAAAATAATCTCAAAAAACACCTCCTCAGTCCTAATAATCAAGGGCTTGAGGAAAGGCAAAACAACTCTGAAAATCAAAGTAAACGGCTTTCTGCTCAAATGCAGGGTCAAGGTAAAATGAAAAGCGGCCTTTCGGCCGCTTTCGCTTTTTATACTGAAAAAATATACTTGCTTATCTCGCGTTCATCGCCCTGATACATACCTATGCCCTCATAGAAAAGCTCAAAGCCGTTGTTTTCCATAACGCGCCTTGAGGCTGTGTTTTCGGTAACGCATACTCCGTAGACCTTGTCTATTCTCAGCTTATCCATCATTACCGGCAGAAAAGCCCTGACGGCCTCGGTGGCGTAGCCGTTTCCGGTATAACGCTTTGCGATGTGGTAGCCTATCTCCCAGCCGGCCTCGTATGGCACGAACTGGACATAGCCGAGGTTGTCGCCGGTTTCCTTAAGCAGTACCGGATAAACGAAGGGACCTCCCTTTACATCGTAGCAGGTAATCAAAAACGCTACCGTCTCCTTGGCCTCGGCCACGGTTTCGAAAACCTCGTCCGGCATAAAACGACGGTTGTCCTCGTCGAGAGAGTTCACGTGTACGTCTCCCGCCATTTCGGGTGTAAACTCGGTTATTATCAGTCTTTCGGTCTCAATTTTAAACATAATAACAGGCATTTCCTTTCTGTCCACAAGGTTTAGAGCACTCCTTACAAGATAAAGAGTAACCGGCGCCGCTGAGCAGAGAATACAAACAGTGAAGCTTTCGGCAGTCTCCCCTATTTTCTCAGCTTACGCTTTATTTTCTGCAGGATATTATCGATCTTTTTGGAGTCGGCAGAGGTTTTTTCAGCTATTTCGGCGTACGAGTAACCTTTTAAATAGAGTGCAAAAACCTCTCTCTCCTCTGCGCTTAAGGAGGAGCGCAGGTGGCTGAGCAGGGTTTTAAGGTACTCGCGTTCGATAACAAAGCTCTCGACGTTCTGAGCTTCGTCGCTCTTGTCTCCTACAGCCTCCATCGAAACGAGCTGGGACTTAGGCACCGCCGCGAGCTTACTGCTCTTTTTCAAAATATCCTTAAAACGGTTTTTCACGCATTTAAGCGCGTAGTTTCTGAACGAAGCTCCCATTGCGGAGTCGTAAGCCTTTGTCGCCAGCAGAAACGCCAGCAGCCCCTCCTGAACGAGGTCGTCGTTATCGTAGCCGTCGATCGCGTATTGGTTCGCTACGGTGTAGATCAGGCGGATATAGCGTATCACGAGCTCCTCAAAGGCCTTTTCGTCTCCCTTTTTTACGAGAGCCGCCAAACAATCGTCGGATACTCCGCGGTATTCTTCGATTCTCACAGCCTCACCACCCTTTTCTGCCGATCAAAGTCTGTTTTTCCCTGAATTTTCATTTTATATTATTATAACTCTGCTGTCAATAATAGCGCAGGAGGATTATGCATACTGTACAATTATAATAGATAATAATTATGCAAATTACCGTTGAAAAAACATATGTTCATATGATATAATTTATTTAGAATCCTAGACCCAAAAGTGAGGGATAAAAATGGTAGTTAAATGCAAAAGCTTCGGATTAACTGGAATGGAATGCTATCCGGTAGAGATCGAGGTCTCGCTTTCGCGCGGGATAGGAGCCTTCGATATGGTCGGCCTTCCCGACACGGCGGTCAAGGAAAGCCGCGACCGTGTGCGCGACGCGTTCAAAAACTGCGGTTTTGATTTTCCTGTTTCGAGGATTACCGTAAATCTTGCTCCCGCGGACACCAAAAAAGAGGGTCCTATATACGACCTTCCGATATTCATTGCTTTTCTGGTCGCTACCGGAAACCTGAAAGCAAACCTCAAGGACTGCGCCTTTCTCGGCGAGCTGAGTCTTTCCGGCGAGCTGCGTCCTGTAAACGGCGTTCTTCCTATGGCTATCAAGGCAAAAGAAATCGGGATAAAGCGGCTTTTTGTTCCGTATGAAAACGCCGCCGAAGGCGCGGTCGTGCGCGGGCTGGAGGTTTATCCCGTCAAGAGCGTGTATCAGCTTTATCAGTTTTTTATTGGTCTTGAGAAAATCGAGCCCGCAATACCGGCTCCCGAAAAGCCGGAGCTAATGCCGGATATCCCTGATTTTTCCAGGGTAAAGGGTCAGTTTGAGGTCAAGAGGGCGCTCGAGGTCGCCGCGGCAGGAGGCCACAATGTTCTTATGATAGGCTCGCCCGGTTCAGGCAAGAGTATGCTCGCCAGACGTATGCCGGGGATTTTACCGGATATGACCTTTGAGGAAACCATCGAGACCACCATGGTGCACTCGATCGCCGGAGCGCTTCCCGAAGGCGTTTCGCTTATAAAAACAAGGCCGTTCAGAGCTCCTCACCACACGGTCTCCCCCGTCGCGCTCACGGGCGGAGGAACGCGCGTAAAGCCCGGCGAGGTTTCGCTTGCGAACAACGGCGTGCTTTTCCTCGACGAGCTTCCGGAGTTTGGACGAATGACGATGGAGGTATTGAGACAGCCTCTTGAGGACGGAGCAGTGACCGTATCGAGAGCGAGCGGAAAGTATACCTACCCATGCAATATTATGCTGATTGCGGCCATGAATCCCTGTCCGTGCGGATATTACAACCATCCCAAGCGCCGTTGCACCTGCTCCGACGCTCAGATCAGGCGTTACCTAAGCCGCGTTTCGGGTCCCCTGCTCGACCGCTTTGATATCCATATCGAGGTTCCGCCTGTAGAGTATCACGATCTCGCGGGAGACACGGCAGAGGAATGCTCCGCCGATATCAAAAAACGCGTCAACGCCGCCAGAAAGCGCCAGATCGAACGCTTTAAGGGCTCTAAAACGACCTGTAACGCCCGGCTCACCGACGAAGAATTTGAGTCCTACTGCAAAATCGACAGCGAATGCTCGAGGCTTCTCGAAAAGGCCTTTGTGACAATGGAGCTCTCCGCGAGAGCCTACAACCGGATCCTGAAGGTCGCACGCACGATAGCCGATCTGGACGACAGCGAAAAGATAAGATTTGAGCACATAGCGGAGGCGATCCAGTACCGCACTCTGGACAGGAAATACTGGCACAAATGATTCAGAGCCGCGATAGATAATAAGGGTTTACTGTCGTATACCGCATTTCGCTTCATTGCCGGTTATCCGATTCAAAAAAATTGCTTAGGCACCTAATTTTTTTCGAAAATCACTTACATTTTCCTGCACGATGTGATATAATTACTACATAATGATCAGTATTATATCTGTATTGTCGGGAAAGGAGAGGTTATTGTGTTTTGTGTCGGAGAAAAGGTTATTTACGGCGGCGAAGGAGTTTGCGTAATAGAGAAGATCGACCAAATGAGGATGAGCGGGATCAAGAGCGACAAGGAATACTATTATCTGTCTCCGCTATATCGCGGAGGTACGATCTACGCACCGATCGACACTCCGATTCGTATGCGTTACGTTATGTCGAGGGATGACGCGATCGCGTTTATCGACAAGATCCCCCGGATTCCCGCGGAGGTTTTTCAGTGCGTCAATGTGCGCCTGTTGTCCGAGCATTACCAGAGCATTATAAAAAGCTATGAGTGCGAGGATTTGGTAAAGGTTCTTAAATCGATCTACGAGAAAAAGCGTATAGCCGAAAGCAAAGG
>CACYDK010000062.1 GCA_902773155.1 uncultured Ruminococcus sp. | reverse complement strand
TTTGTTCATCATCTTTTTCCAGAGCTCGGGATTGTTGATCCTGAGCTTTTCTGTGACGCTCTTTTGTTTTTTGAGCCGATTGACGGTTTCCTCGTAGAACCTGTCTGCTCTCAGGTCGATCTCGGTGATATGCTCGTGGAGCACGCACGAACACAGGAGCGTATAATACTTTACCTTATCGTGCCTCATCAGGTAATGCCGGTACCTTGTTCCCCACACTCCGTAAATCGCTTCAAGCGCAGGGAGTGTCAATTCGGGCAATTCATAGTCGTCCTTCTGTATGTAGTATCTTTTGTTTTTGGCTGAAATTTTCTTTGACATTCGACGCCTCCGGTTGAGGTAAGATTTACCCGAAAAATCCACTTTATGGTCTCCGCCGCAATTTGTAACAAAAACCTCCTTTTTTGTAAAATAATCGTGAAAACATAGATGCAGCCTGCGTTTTTGAGTATTCGGGTATGGTTCTATTATACATATCGCAGGAGCCATGGCGGCGCCCATATTGTTGGGGTCGGAGGTGTTAAGGTCGGTGATTCGGCCGACGGTCGCGGCGCTGATTTTTATCCCCTTCGCGGCTTTTTCCACTATGCAGCTTCCCGAGGCGGTCACTGTCCACTGAGCGGTCGGAGTTCGCTGACCGCCGTATTCCAGAGGATAGCGGTACTGTCGCTCGGCCGTGCAGAAATGCGACGAGGTAACGCAGGCGGAACAGTCGGCGGCGCCTCCGGCAACAGTCATCGCGGACATAATAAGCCCCTGCGCCATTGTGGAGCAGGCTCCGTACTGGCCGAGATACGGGATATTGAATATCTCCATTCCGTAGCTTGAGCTTACGCACTGGTTGAGCAAATCGCCGGCAAAGATAAAATCCACATCGCCGGCCTTTTTTTCGGCGCGCGAAAGCGCCAGCGCGACCGCCTCCTGCTGAAAAAGGCTCTCGGCCTGCTCAAAGGTCTTTTGACCCGCGCGCGGATCATAGAATACCTTGTCGAACCGGCCGGACAGCGGCCCCTCGCTCTCCTTTTTTCCGGCGACCGAGCCGTAGCCTGAGATAACCGGCGGCTCCGGGAATATGATAGTATACTTTCCTTTTCGTTTTATCATAAAATCAACCTTTCCGCCCGAAGAGCTCCGGACTTTTGGGATTTTTCGGGAAGGTTTCTGCCGCACGGAAATATTCAGCGCGTGAATCACCGGCTTCCGACAGAAACCAGACTTGTTTTTTCGAACAACAAAACGCGGTGTTCTTTAACTAGCTTTTGCAAAACACCGCGGAATATACAAAGGGCAGGCAGCTCCCGGATGGAGCTGTCTGCCCTGGATTATTGTTGATTAAAGGTCTCTGCCGCAGCACTTCTTGTATTTTTTACCGCTTCCGCAGGGACAGGGATCGTTACGTCCGACCTTCTTGCCCTTGCGCACGGTTTTGTTCGCCGTATCGGTGCCGTCCCCGGCGGTTTCCGAGGGCTTTGCAACCTGCTCGCGCTTGAGAGCTGTCGCCACAACGTCGCTCTCGCCCTCCTCGTCGGCCGCGGCTCTGGCGTCAGCGGCTCTCTGAGCGGCGAGACGCTTGGCGGCGGCTATGGCCTCGCGGCGCTTTTTCGCCTCGTAGATACGCTTGGGCTGGGTGAGCATAAGCTTGATCGTATCCTCGCGGATCTGCGCGATCATCTCGTCGAACATATCGAAGCCCTCGAGACGGTACTCTACGACCGGGTCGTGCTGACCGTAGGAACGCAGGTGTATACCGGCCTTGAGCTGTTCCATATTGTCGATGTGATCCATCCAGTAGGTATCGACCGAACGCAGGAGATATACACGCTCCATCTCGCGGATCGTCTCCTCGGGAAGAAGCTTCTCGTTCTGCTCGTAAATCGCGAGAGCGTCGTCGATGATCATCTGCTTGATCTCGTCAGCCTCGATATTCTCGATATCCTCGGCGGAGAAGTTGTACTTTGATCTATCCTCGATAGCCCAGCCGTAGAAGGTGTCGATTAGGCCGGTGATGTTCCAGTTCTCGTGTACTCCCTCGGGGAGGAAGCGCGCTACGGCCTCGGCAACGTTGTCCTCGATCATCTTGATGATAGTATCGTGGAGGTTTTCGCCGTTGAGCACCTGGTCGCGCTGGGTATAGATGATCTCGCGCTGGCGGTTGAGAACGTCGTCGTACTGGAGAACGTCCTTACGGATTCCGAAGTTGCGAAGCTCAACCTTCTCCTGCGAGCTTTCGATGATACTTGTGAGCATTTTGTTTTCGATCGGCATATCCTCATCGACGTTCATACGGGTGAGCATAGCCTTCATACGGTCGCCGCCGAACAGGCGCATAAGGTCGTCCTCTGTGGAGAGGAAGAAACGGCTGGTACCGGGGTCGCCCTGTCGACCGGCACGTCCGCGCAGCTGGTTGTCGATACGGCGCGACTCGTGACGCTCGGTACCGATGATGAAGAGTCCGCCGGCTTCTCTTACCTTGTCGGCCTCTTCCTTAATTTCCTCGCTGTACTTCGCGTTGAGCTCGGCAAAGGTCTTTCTTGCCTCGAGGATCTCCTCGTCGTCGGTCTCGGCAAAGCCCGTGGCCTCGGCGATGAGGTCGTCGTCGATACCCTGCTTGCGCATAGAGGCCTTGGCGAGATACTCGGCGTTACCGCCCAGGATGATATCGGTACCACGACCGGCCATATTGGTCGCGATGGTAACGGCTCCGAGCTTACCGGCCTGAGCGATGATCTCGGCCTCCTTCTCGTGCTGCTTAGCGTTCAGTACGTTGTGAGCGATCCCCCTGCGCTTTAGCATTTTTGAGAGGAGCTCGGATTTTTCGATAGAGATAGTACCCACGAGCACGGGCTGGCCGATCTCGTGTGCCTTTATGATCTGCTCTATAACGGCGTTGAACTTGGCGTTCTCTGTCTGGTAAACAGAGTCTGAGAGGTCGACTCTCGCGATAGGCTTGTTGGTCGGTATCTCTACAACGTCGAGCTTGTAAATCTCCTGGAACTCGGTCTGCTCGGTCATAGCCGTACCGGTCATACCGGAGAGCTTTTTATATAGACGGAAGTAGTTCTGGAAGGTGATCGTAGCGAGGGTCTTGCTCTCGTTTTGAACCTTTACGCCTTCCTTTGCCTCGATAGCCTGATGCAGACCCTCGTTGTAGCGGCGGCCATACATAAGACGACCGGTAAACTCGTCGACGATGATGATCTCGCCGTCCTTGATTACGTAGTCTACGTCGCGCTTCATTATGCCGTTGGCGCGGATGGCCTGATTGACGTGGTGCTGTATCGTGAGGTTTTCGGGGTCGGTAAGGTTGTCTAAATGGAAGAAGGCCTCGGCCTTTTTGACTCCGCTCTGAGTAAGAGTGGCGGTCTTTGCCTTTTCGTCTACAACATAGTCTATCCCGTTTTCAGCGTAGTACTCCTCCATATCGACCTTGGAGTCGAGCTCGCTGAAGCGCTGAACCTTGAGGGTACGGGCAAAGCGGTCGGCCTGAGTGTAGAGCTCGGTGCTCTTGTCGCCCTTTCCGCTGATAATAAGAGGCGTACGGGCTTCGTCGATGAGGATCGAGTCGACCTCGTCGACGATTGCAAAGGCGTGGCCGCGCTGAACCTTGTTCTCCTTATAAACCACCATATTGTCTCTAAGGTAGTCGAAGCCAAGCTCGTTGTTTGTGCCGTAGGTTATATCGGCGTCGTAGGCGGCCTTTCGGTCGTCATTGTCGAGGTCGTGTACGATAAGGCCGACTGTGAGGCCGAGGAAGCGGTAGAGCTTGCCCATCCATTCTGAGTCGCGGCGGGCGAGGTAGTCGTTGACTGTAACGATGTGTACGCCCTCGCCTGTGAGACCGTTGAGGTAAGCAGGAAGGGTCGCGACCAGGGTTTTTCCTTCACCGGTTTTCATCTCGGCGATACGTCCCTGGTGAAGGATGATTCCGCCGATAACCTGTACCGGGAAGTGCTTCATTCCGAGCACACGCTGAGAGGCCTCGCGGCATACGGCGAACGCGTCGGGGAGGATGTCGTCGGTAGTTTCGCCGTTTGAGAGCCTTTCCTTAAGGAGAGCGGTCTGCGCCTTTAGCTCCTTGTCGCTCATCGCGGCGTATTTTGAATCCAGAGCAATTACCTTATCGGCGATGGGCTGTACTCTTTTGACCTCTCGCTTGCTGTAATTGCCGAACAGTGCTTTTAATGGGTTCATACTATATTGATCCTTTCATTATGTGTATATGAAAACAGGACTTGCCTGCGGTAATCATTTTCTAAGACTCTGGGCGGCCTGAATCATTGCCGAAGCCGCGACCTGACCCGCGGTAGAATAGCCGTACTGGTCGCTTCCGCGTACTACGCAGGCAAAGGCGAGCGGAACGTCATCGTCAACGCAGTAGCCGACCATCCAGCCGTCGTTTTTTTCGCCGCCGGAGCCCGTCAGGGTTTCGCCGGTACCGGTTTTCGCGCAGATTGTCAAGCCTCCGAACATGCTGTCGCCATAGTCGTTGACAACCGCGTAACGCATAAGCTCGCCCAGACTTTTGGCGGTCGACTTGCTCATAAACTCGTTAGAGCCGCTGCTTTTTACGCTGAGACCTATATCCTTCAGCAGAGAGCCGGTGCCGCCCTCGATGATGTAGGGATTCACGGTTTTTCCGCCGTTTGCAATAGCTCCGCAGAGCATCGCCATCTGCATCGGGTTTGTCTTATCGTCATACTGGCCGACTCCCGACCACGCTAGCTGGTTCTCGTTGGTTTTGCGCGCGTCGTAGTGACCTTTTTTTGTATCTACGCCGCTGATATCGAAGGAGGCGTTAATGCCCATTCTCTCAGCGGTTTCGTTCATTTTTGCCGAGCCGAGCTCAACGGCGAGCTCCGCGAAAACCACATTGCACGAATCGCCGAAGGCCTCGGAGAGATTCACGTGGCCGTGAGAACCGACGCAGGTTATATCTCCGCCGTCGATTTCGACCTTGCCCTCGCAGTCCCATGTCCTCTCCCAGATATCGGGGATGTTTTCGATAGCCGCGGCTGCGGTCACGATCTTGAAGATCGAGCCGGGAGTGTAGGTTGAGGAGAGCACGTTGTCGAGATAAACGCCCTCGTACTCGCTCTCGTTATCCTCCGTTATTTCCGGCGGGTCAGCGGGGTCGTAGGTCTTTGTGCTCACCGAGCAGATGACCTCGCCGGTTTTGTAGTTGTATATCGCGCAGGCGCCGCTGTCATACGGAGCGAGCGCGTCGTAGGCCGCCTTGCAGGTATCGGCGTCTACAGTAAGCTGCATATCGCGTCCGGAGCGGAAAGACTTGGGCATATCGAGCCCCCAGATAAAGCTGTAGCCCGTGAGCTGCGAGCGGAACTGGCTCTGGACAGCGGTGGAAATATTCAGCGAGTTGTCGCCGACAACGTGAAGCAGAGCGCGCCGAACGCTCTCGTCGTTGTGATACTGGCGCTTTTTTTCGACTGTTTCGGCCAAAACCTCGTCGTTGCGGTCGGTGATTTTTCCGGCCTGAGCGAGTCCGCCGCTTCCGGAGATATGACCGTTGTAGGGCTGGTTTGCCCAGTCGGCCGAATCGACTACCGTCTGTACGACGAGAAAGCCCATTCCGATCAAAAAACCGATAACCAGTATAAAAATCAGCCATGAACGCTGGAGTATCCTCTTCATATTTCCACTCCCCTCTATGTAAAAAATTTAAAAATCAGGTGGTTATTTTCTTCGAATAGGTTCTCTCGTCGGCCGCCTTGATAAAGGCCAGAAGTCCCCAGCACGAGATAAGGCTTGAGCCGCCCGCGCTTATAAACGGGAATGTTACGCCGGTAAGAGGGAGAATATCTGTAATGCCGAAAACATTGAGAGTCATCTGCACGATCATCATTCCCGCGGCACAGCAGGCGGCGATCGAGTAGAACGCGCTTCGGCTGCGGGTCGCGACGGATCGCGCGTAGATAAACAGCGTCGCTACGGTTACGGCGATAGATACCGCCGCGATAAAGCCCATCTCCTCGCTCATCAGTCCGAAAACAAGGTCGGATTCGGAGGCCGCGACGTATTTAAGGCAACCGTTTCCTATACCCACGCCGAAAAGTCCGCCGGACGCGATATAGGTAAGGACGCGAACCTGCTGATAACCGAGAGCCTCCTGGGGATATTCCCAGACATGCCGCCAGCCCTGGAATCGCCTGAGCACATAGGGCTTAAGATTCAGAACGATGAAGCCGGCGAAGCCCGCTCCCGCGAGCGCGAGTATGAGGGTTTTGAAGTCGCCCGAGCGCATAAACGAGATGAGCAGGAAGGCCGCAAAGAAGATCATCGCGGTTCCGAAGTCGCCCATAAAGGCCAGCGCGCCGACGCATATCGCCGAAAAGATGATGTACTCGAGTAGATTCTGACGGGTCATCAAACGATCGAGGGTTGAGGCTCCGACAAAAATAAACGCTATTTTTACGAACTCGGAGGGCTGAACCGTGATGGGGCCGAGCTGTATCCAGTTGTTTGAGCCGTTAGTTACCTTACCGAAAACGAGGTTTACGGCGAGGAGTCCAACGGCGGCGATCATAATAATGACGCGCCATTTACCTATACGGTCGGGGTTCTCGATAAACTTAACGAGAAGGCAGAACACTATCATTCCGCCTACTCCGGCAATAAGCTGAACATAGGCCGAGCGGAGCTCCTGACGGGCTAAAAGCATTACGCCGATCCCCGTGAGGAACAGTCCGAGGCTCTCGAGCTCGAACGCTACGCGC
>CACYDK010000061.1 GCA_902773155.1 uncultured Ruminococcus sp. | reverse complement strand
GAGTTAGAACAGGCTTTTGTGCTTGGCAAGAGGCTTATTGACAAAAACTATAAGGTTTTTATGCAGCCTGTTGGAACTATGGCATACAATGATTTTGAGCTTCTTGAGCTTGTTAAAAAGGTTAATGAACTTAAACCATATGGTTTTTATATGGTTGATACATTGGGAACAATGTTCAATAATGATGTGCGAAAAATGTTTTGCCTGATAGATGATAATCTTAATGAAGATATAAAAATCGGTTTTCATTCGCACAACAATCGTCAGCTTTCTTTTTCGAACGCTATAGAACTCCTTTCGATTGAAACTCAGCGTGAAGTTATAATTGATTCATCTGTTTTTGGAATGGGTAGAGGCGCCGGTAATTTATGTACAGAATTGATAATGGAGTACATAAATAAAAAGGTGAAAAACAAGTACGATATTATTCCAGTACTTGAGATTTACGACGAGCATATTAATAAGATTCTGCTAAAATACAAATGGGGTTATTCTCTTCCGTATTTTTTGGCTTCGTCAAATAACTGTCATCCCAATTATGCCAGACATTTAATCAATAAAAGGACTATGAGCATAAAACAGATTAGTCATTTGCTGACTTCTATGGATGAAAGCAAAAAGGTTATTTTTGACAAGGAATACATTGAAAAGTTATATATTGCTTTTCAAAAACGTATGGTTGATGATAGTGAAGTTTGTGCTGTTTTAAAAGACATGCTTAAAGGAAGAAGCATTGTTATCATCGCTCCGGGTAAATCTATTAAAACTAATGCCGATAGAATAAAAACGTTTTGTAAAGATAACAATTCGATTGTTTTTTCAGTCAATTTTATCCCTAAGGATTTTGATATAGATTATCTTTTTATTTCGAACTATAAACGTATAAAGAATAATATTGAGATTAAAGACGTTAGTAATATTATAGTTACATCTAACCTTCTGGATAATGAACAAGAAGGAGCAATGATAATTAATTACGCTGACTATTTGAATGAAGATGATATCATTTCAGATAACGCCGGATTGATGTTAATGAATTTTTTAAGAAAAATCGGAGTATCAGAGATTAATCTAGCGGGTTTCGATGGCTTCTCAGTTAATGGTATCGAGAACTATTTTGATGTTGATTATACAAATAGCACTGAATATGACAGTTTGATTTTAAAAACTGAGGCAATTTCAAAAAAGATAAAAAGCTTATCGAATTCAATGAGAATTAATTTTCTGACAGAGTCAAAATATGAGTAAACTAAAAATATACAAGGTTGTTCTGTTTGATTTGGATGGAACACTAATAGATACGTCTGAAGGAATCTTTAATTCAGTTCGATATGCGGAAAAAATGATGAATTTGAATCCGCTTCCGGAATCTGAATTGCGAAAATTTATCGGTCCTCCGCCTGCATCGTCATATATGAAATATCACGGTTTGACAAAAGAGAAAGCTATACAAGCTACAGCGTTTCACAGAGAATACGGTTCAAAGTTTGGCGCGTATGAAGCAAAAGTTTACGATGGAATTCCTGAATTGCTTGCAAAATTGAAAAATGAAGGCATTAAACTTGGAGTATGTACTTTAAAACGTCAAGATATTGCCGAAAAAGTATTAGAGCATTTTGGAATGCTTAAAAGCTTTGATACAGTTGTTGGTATTGATTCAGGTGAATCCTTATCTAAAGCAGATACGATTAATATAGCGTTGCAAAAGTTGAACCATCAAAAAAAAACAGATGTAGTATTAATTGGCGATAGTTTGTATGACGCAGAAGGTGCCCAAAAAGCTGATATTGATTTTATTGGTGTATTGTATGGGTTTGGTTTGAATCAGAATAAGAAATACTACTTCAATACTGTATGTTTAATCGAAAACTTCTTATAAAATGAAGAGTAATTTATACAACGATTTGCTTATAAATTTTAAATATTTATAGTATATGTACGAATTAATAATATGTTGTTTTTAGCTTTTCTAAACTACCTTTGAGTATTTTAGTAGTTATAGGAGTATTAGAAAATGCAAGGCATAATTTTAGCAGGCGGTTCGGGCACGCGCCTTTATCCGCTGACGACAGTTACAAGTAAACAACTTCTTCCAGTGTATGACAAGCCGATGATTTATTACCCGATGTCGGTTTTGATGAACGCGGGAATCAGAGAGATTCTAATAATTTCAACTCCCGAGGACACACCTCGCTTCAGGGAGCTTTTCGGCGACGGAAGTCAGTTTGGTATCTCGCTGTCCTATGCTGTTCAGCCGAGCCCTGACGGTCTCGCACAGGCGTTTATTATCGGCGCGGACTTTATCGGCAGCGACAGCGTTGCGATGGTGCTCGGCGATAATATTTTTGCCGGGCATGGCCTCAAAAAGCGTCTAAGAAAAGCCGCCACACAGGAGAGCGGAGCGACCGTATTCGGCTATTATGTTGATGATCCTGAGCGCTTCGGTATTGTTGAGTTTGATACGGACGGCAAGGCGATTTCTATTGAGGAAAAGCCTAAGAATCCTAAGACAAATTACTGCGTAACAGGCTTGTATTTTTATGACAATCGTGTTGTTGAGTATGCCAAGAATCTAAAACCATCTGCTCGTGGAGAGCTTGAGATAACCGATCTTAACCGCATTTATCTCGAGAACGGCGAGCTCAATGTTGAACTTCTCGGACAGGGATTCACCTGGCTCGATACAGGCACTCACCATTCGCTAGTTGACGCGACAAACTTTGTTTATACAATGGAAAAACATCAGCATCGCAAGATCGCGTGCCTTGAGGAAATCGCGTATCTGAACGGCTGGATTGGCAAGGAACAGATTATGAAGTCCTATGAAGTGCTCAAGAAAAACCAGTACGGCGAGTACCTCAAAGACGTTATAGATGGAAAATACATAGACTAAGGACGTTCAAAATGAATATTATTGTTACAGGTGGAGCGGGCTTTATCGGCTCTAACTTCGTATTTCATATGCTGAAAAAATATCCTGAGTACAGGATTATATGCCTCGATTGTCTGACCTACGCGGGCAATCTTTCAACCTTGAAGCCGGTTATGGACAATCCGAACTTCCGCTTCGTTAAGGAGAGCATCACTGACCGTGAGGCTGTTTACAAACTCTTTGAGGAAGAACATCCCGATATTGTAGTCAACTTTGCGGCGGAAAGTCACGTTGACCGCTCAATCGAGAATCCTGAAATCTTTTTACAGACAAATATTCTCGGCACACAGGTGTTGATGGACGCTTGTCGTAAGTACGGAATTCAGCGTTATCATCAGGTTAGTACTGACGAAGTCTACGGCGATTTACCGCTCGACCGTCCCGACCTGTTCTTTACGGAGGAAACTCCGATTCATACGAGTAGTCCTTACAGCTCGTCAAAGGCGGGCGCGGACTTACTTGTACTCGCGTATCACAGAACCTATGGATTGCCTGTTACGATCAGTCGTTGCTCCAACAACTACGGACCGTATCATTTCCCCGAGAAGCTGATTTCGCTTATGATTGCGAACGCACTCGCGGACAAGCCTCTGCCTGTCTACGGCAAGGGTGAGAACGTGCGCGACTGGCTGTACGTTGAGGATCACTGCAAGGCGATTGACCTGATTATCCACAACGGCAGGGTAGGAGAGGTCTACAACGTCGGCGGTCACAACGAGATGGCGAACATCGATATCG
>CACYDK010000060.1 GCA_902773155.1 uncultured Ruminococcus sp. | reverse complement strand
TCGGCGTATATGCCGGAAGCTTTATCCCGGGCTACGGACGCACGATCCTCGTTGCCGGACACAACAACACCTTCTTTAACGGACTTAAGTACATTAAAAAAGGCGACATAATTAAAATCAGCACAAGCTACGGTAACTACGAGTACAAGGTAAAAAAGACCAAGATTTACAACGCCGACAGCAAGAAGTCCTACGACCTTGAGGCCGACCGCGAAAATCTTATTCTCTATACCTGCTATCCGTTCGACCAGCTCGGCCTCACAGAGAAGAGATTCTTCGTATACGCCGACAAGATTTCCGGACCCGAGATCATCGGGCTCTACGACTAAGGCGGTGAGACTATGAAGAAATTTCTGAAAAGCAAAGCCGCCGCAAAGGCGCTCTACATCATTCTCGCCTTTCTGCTGAGTTTATTTATAGTTGCCGGTTCGATGTGCGCTCTGTTAAAGATAACCGTAATGAGCCCAAAATATTTTAACGAGTCCCTGAACGGCTCGGGCTATTATGCGGATCTGTGCAGCGAGATCACCGACGGCCTAAAGGATATCGGCGACGCGAGCGGTCTTGACAAGAGCTTCTTTGAGGACATTGTTAACGAGACGCTGGTTCGCAAGGATGTTCAGAATTACGTTTCCGACTTCTACAGCGGAAAGAAGCTTTCGGTAGACACCTCGGATTTCGAGAAGGATCTGCGCTCCGCTCTGGCCAAATACGAAAGAGCTCACAACATCAAAATGACCGACTATTCCGAAAAGAACGTCGATTATTTTGTTAACGAGGCGGCCAAGATTTATGCCGCCAATATAAAGATAAACTATCTGGGCGCGATCCAGAAAACCGCCCTCAAGCTCGACAAGGCGCTCACTATCGCCACGATCGTGCTCGGCGTGCTTTCGCTCGCGGTGCTCCTGTTCATATTCTTCTCGATAAAGTGGAAGCACAAAGCCCTCAGATATATTTACTACGCGTTTTGCTCGGCGGGGCTTTTTATCGCCTCGATTCCCGCGGCAATATTCGCGACAGGCTTTATCGGCAAAATCGCCATTCTCAGCAAATCGCTCAACGACCTCTACACAGGAATCCTGAACTCTTTGTTTACGGATATGCTGGTTATGGGAGGCGTGCTCGCGGTTATAGCTCTGGCGACAGCCGTGCTCAGCTTTGTCATCCGACGCAAGGTGTCGGCCTAAACTTGTTATTAGTGGTCATTTTGCATAGTCGATTTTTCGACATTATTGTGCAAAATGCCAGTAGTAAAATAAATACCCATGTGGTATAATTACTGTTGTGTGTAATTATCAATTATCCAAGGAGGACAAGTATGAAAATTTCTAAGAGAATTATCAGCACAGCTTTAGCTACACTGATGGTTGGCTCTACTCTTGCCGTAGGTGCGATTTCTGCTTCTGCTGCTTCCGTAAAGAAGCCGACTAAGGTAACAGCTAAAAACTCCCAGAAGACTATTGCGGTTTCCTGGAAGAAGGTAGCAGGCGCTACAAAGTATAAGGTATATGTTGGTAAGAAGGCAGTTAAGACTACAAAGAAGACTTCTTTCAAGTATCATGGCGTTTATGCCGGTAAAAAGTATACCTTTACTGTAAAGGCTTATAAGGGTAAGAAGGCTTCCAAGGCTTCTACAGCTGTTAAGGTTATGAGAATGAATGCTCCCACAATCAGAACAGTTGTAAACCAGAAGAACTCTGTAAAGATTACCTGGACTAAGAAGAAGGGCGCTACAAGCTATCAGATCTATAAGAAGTCCGGTTCCGGCTCTTACAAGAAGATCGCTACTACCGCTAAGACAAGCTACATCGACAAGGATGTAACTTCCGCTACAAAGTACAGCTACAAGCTCGTTTCTTACAACAAGGCTACAAAGGCTGTATCTGTTAAGTCCGGTAAGAGAAGCACAATCTTCCTTCAGAGACCGAAGAACTTAGTAGCTTTAGAGAGCGAAGCTAAGGATGCTATCAACCTTACATGGAACGCTTCCGAGAGCGCTACAGCTTACAACGTATATCGTCTGAGCGCTGACAACGAGAAGTGGGTAAAGATCGCTTCCAACGTTGCTGCTACTGAGTACACAGACGCTATGACATCCAAGAACCCCAGAGCCTTCATTTACAAGGTAACTGCTGTTAAGGATTCCTGGAAGTCCGCAGATAGCGACGAGAGAGGTACAGCTTTCGTACCGAAGAGAGTTGACGGCGTTAACCGTTACTACTTCGACAAGAACAACGATCCTCACGTAACAGTCTACCTCTCTGCAGGTGAGAAGTACGCCGAGGGCAAGTTCGTTGCTGACTTCTTCAACGCACAGGGTCTCTTCAAGGCTGAAGTTGCTGAGGGCGCAGACGTAGCTACAGTATCCGCTGATGGCGTAATCACAGCTGTTAAGAGCGGCAAGGCCGTTATTAAGGTAACTGCTGATGATATCATCACAAAGTATGCTGCAGACCACAACCGTGCTATGGACTTTGGTTTCCAGGTCAATGATTTTGACCCGTTAAGACTCGCTAGCATTGTAAACAATACACTCTTCGTAGAAGTAGAAGTAGGATAATTACACAAAACCCTTTAGGAGCTACCGCAAGGTAGCTCCTTTTTCATTGCAGATTATTACAGCAAATAGTACGATCAGGTATTTGGTATATGATATTTAGATGGTTCGGCCTCTAAAATATCAGAATTGCTTAGGTCGGTAAGAATGTACAACAGTTCTTACCGGCCTTTCGCTGTAACGATTATGCGACAACAGTTTTTTGTTTTGTTAAAAAATAATATTGAAAATCCCGTTATTTCTGTTATAATGAATAATATGGATACAAGTATCTAAAGTTTAGAAGTTTTGAAGGAGAAATGTTATGAAGAAGCTATTATCGTTAGCGCTCTGCGCGGTATTGCTGGCGTCCTTTATGTCAGTCGGCGTAACCGCGGCTGACTCAGGCAAATCATCGACTTCTTACAACCGCACAAATCCGGTCAAAAGCGCCGATGACTTTACATGGGACAACGCAAGCGTGTACTTCCTGCTCACCGACCGCTTCTGTAACGGAAATACGGCGAACGACCACTCCTACGGACGCGCGACCGATTCGAGCGGTAAGCCTCTTTCCGGCTGGGAAAGCTGTCCCGGAACCTTCCACGGCGGAGATTTTGCCGGAATCACCAAGAAAATCGAGGAGGGCTATTTCGATAAGCTCGGCACAAACGCTATCTGGATCTCCGCTCCCTACGAGCAGATCCACAGCTACGTAACTCCCGGCGAGCCTCTCGATTTTGCTCACTATTCCTACCACGGCTACTATGTGCTCGACTATACCGAGCCCGACCTTAACTTCGGTACAAAGGCCGACTTCCAGAAAATGGTAGACACAGCTCATAAGCACGGTATCCGAATCGTCATGGATATCGTTATGAATCACGCCGGTTATAACACCATCAAGGATATGGTGGAATTCGGATTCGGAAAATTCAAGGATAAAAGCGCCGCCGAGTCCTACATCTACAAGCTCAGCGGTGTAAACAGCCTCCACGATACCGTCGACTACGAAAACGGCTCCTCGGAATGGGGTAGCTGGTGGGGCAATTCCTGGATCCGCAGTGGACTTCCCGGCTATACCGAGGGCGGCGGAAGCGAAACCGAGATGTGTCTCGCCGGCCTGCCCGACTTCCGTACGGAATCCACCGCAAAGGTAAGTATTCCCGAATTCCTCGCTAAAAAGTGGAAGAAAGAGGGAACCTACGACGCAAAAATCAAGGAATACGGCTCCTCTAATACCGTAACCGGCTACATCTCGAGCTGGCTCGGAAAATGGGTCGAGACCTACGGCGTAGACGGTTTCCGTTGCGACACCGCGAAGCACGTTGAGTTCGCCTCATGGAAAAAGCTCAAAACCACCTGCGTGGACGCTCTTAAAAAGTGGAGAAAGAACAATCCCGGAAAAGCCGGAGCAGACTGGGACGAGGACTTCTGGATGACCGGCGAGTGCTGGGGCTATAAGTTCGGCTACGGCGGTTACTACACCGACGGCGGCTTTGACTCAATGATCAACTTCAGCTTCTCGGGCTCCGGAGTTCCGGCTGTCGGAAGCATCGACGGACTTTACAAGGACTATTCATCCCAGCTCGCCGAGCACCCGGGCTTCAACACCCTTTCTTACATTTCATCTCACGACTCCAACCTCGCGAGAAACGACCTCTATTATCAGGGCTCTGCCTTCCAGCTTATGCCGGGCGGAATTCAGATTTACTACGGCGACGAGACCAACCGCTCGCTGGTATCCGGAATGAGCTTTGACGGCGACGGCGGAAGCGGCCATTCGCTGCGCTCCGATATGAACTGGAACAGCCTTGACCAAGACCTTCTCGCTCACTGGCAAAAGGTCGGAAGCTTCAGGCGCAACCACGTATCCGTCGGCGCCGGCGAGCATCAGACTATCACACCGTACAGCTCCTCTACGGGCTATGTATTCTCAAGAAACTACGACGACGGCGAAACCACCGACAGCGTGATCTGCGTTATCGGCGCGCCCAAAAACACACAACTCAGCGTAAACGTCAGCTCCATCTGGTCTCCCGGCGTTACCGTAACTAACTATTACGACGGCAAGACGGCGGTTGTAGACGAAAACGGAAAGGCAACCTTCAACTCAGGCGCTCAGGGCACGATCCTCATCGAGGGACCTCAGCCGACGATCCATATGAGCCTCAAGGGAAGCTACAGCTTCTACGATGAAATGGAGCTCACGGTTTCGCTTCGCGGAGCAGACTACGCTATGGTCAGCGTTAACGGCGGCGAGCAGTTCAAGGTCGTTAACGGCGACAAATTCAAGGTCGGCGCAGGGATCGAGGTCGGCACCGTGTTCAAGGTAATTATGACCGCTACGAACGCGGAGGAAACCGCCACAAAGCCCTATGAGTATAAAAAGAAAGATCCCAACGCCGTCACAACTCTTTATTTTGATGACACCAAGTTAAAATGGGGCTCTCCAAAGGCCTATATCTATGACGACACCGGCTCCGAGGTCAAGTCCAACGGCGCTTGGCCGGGCGAGGCAATGTCGCTCGACGCTTCGACCGGACTCTACTCCCTCGATGTTCCCGACGGACTCGAGAACGGCTATGTAATCTTCTCGGGAAGCAACGGACGTTATCCCGGCGAAGGCGAAAAGGGACTCGAGATCAAAGAGACGAATATGCTATTCTCCTCCGGTAACTCGTGGACTCCCTACAACGGCGAAAAAGCCGACCCCTCCGCGACGGAGGACCCGACAAAATATAAGAATATTTACTTCGACAACACCTCGTCAAATTTTGCTAACCCGACCTTCTACGGCTGGAGAAGCTCCACAGACTCCGGCGACATCGCCTGGCCGGGAGATAATATGGCGAAGTTTAAGGATAACATTTATAAGGTAACTGTTCCCAGGGAATACGACAAATGTATTTTCAGCGACGGCGGCGGCGCAAAGACAGGCGATCTCACGATCGAGGGCAACCTGTTCAACGGTACCTCGTGGTCGACTATGGAAGAGCCGACAGCTCCGCCAACAACCGCTCCTCCCGCAACCGCTTCCCCGGCGACCGATCCTTCGGCCGATAATGACGGCAATAAGCCCACTCAGCCGCAGAATACGGGAGAAGGTGAAATAGTTCTTCTCGGCGATACCGACCTGAACAACAAGATCAACATAATCGACGTAACACTTATCCAGCGCCATATCGCTCAGATGTCGACCCTTACCGCCAAGCAGCGAGTCGCGGCCGACGTCGACGGAAACGGTAAGGTCAATATCAACGACGTTACGGCGATCCAGTGCTATATTGCCAAGGTTTACTCGAGAAGCAGAAACTGCTCGACCCTTGCCGACTACTATCCTGAGACGGCTACCGCTCCTGTTGTCGCTCCGACCCAGACGCCGGTAACAGATCCTCCGGCTACCCCTGCGCCAACGGAAGCTCCCACGGCTGCGCCCACAGAGCCTCCCACAGACGCGCCTACAGAGCCCGAGACTCCCGCCGGAACGCTTGTGTACTTCGCGAACAATCAGGGTTGGGGAACTCCCCACATCTACCTCTGGAAGGGCTCCAGCGATCCCGTTCAGCAGAACGCCGCTTGGCCGGGAGTCGCAATGGAAAAGGACGATTCCGGTAAATACTTCTGTCTGATCCCCTCGGACTACGATATGATGATATTTAACGACGGAGGCTCAGGCCAGACCGCAGATACCCCGGTTCCTTCGGAAAGCGGAAAAGAGTATTGATAGCGGAGAATAGTATTGTTAATTGAATAAGAAAGCGGCCGGCAGACAAGCCTCGCGCAATTGCGAGATGTCTGCCGGTCGTAAATTATTTCTGATTTTTCTTACTTAGACTTCTTCTTTTTGCTCAGCATAACGTTGGTGAGGATTCCGAGGATGAGCGCGCAGGCTACCTCGGTGATCGTTACATTGCCGAAGTTGAGCACCATTCCGCCTACGCCTGCTACCAGGATAACGGAGGCGGTGAAGAGGTTGCGGTTGTCGTCGAGGTCAACCTTCTGGAGCATCTTAAGACCCGATACTGCGATGAATCCGTAGAGAGCGATACAAACGCCGCCCATTACACAGGAGGGGATCGTCGAGAGGAAGGCCACGAACGGAGTAATGAAGGAGATGAGGATCGCCTCGATAGCTGTTACAAGGATCGTTCTGACGGAAGCGTTTTTAGTGATCGCGACGCATCCGACCGACTCGCCGTAGGTTGTGTTCGGACATCCGCCGAAGAATGCGCCTACCATCGAGCCTACGCCGTCGCCGAGAAGTGTGTTCGAAAGACCCGGATCCTCAAGAAGATCATGCTCGATGATCGAGGAGAGGTTCTTGTGGTCGGCGATATGCTCGGCAAATACAACGAACGCTACAGGAGTAAACGCGGCCGCAATCGTGCCGATATAGGCCGGAGTCAGCTCTGAGAAGGAGCCGAACGCCTTGATAAACGTGAAGTCCGGCAGCGAAACAAAGCTCTGAAGGCTGATGGTCTTGAAGTTATCAACAAGCGCGGAGTAGTCGATTACCATAAGGTCGGCGTTGCCGGTTGCCTTACCGATAAAGTAGAACGCCGTAGCTACAGCGTAGCCGGCTAAGATACCGATGATAAAGGGGATAAGACGAGCCGTTTTCTTGCCGTAAACCGAGCAGAGCATTACTACCGCCAAGGTAACAAGTCCGCAGATAATGGCGACGTAGTTCTGTCCGCCCTCGAGCACCGGCTTTTGTAAATCGCCAATAGCGTTTCCGGAGAGCGAGAGTCCGATGATCGCGACGATAGGTCCGATAACTACCGGAGGCATAAGCTTGCTTATCCACTTAACTCCCACTAATTTAACCACGATCGCGATTACAACATAAACAAGACCGGCCATAGCCGCGCCGATAATAAGGCCTACATATCCGAGTCCCGCGGATGTTGCTCCGGCAAAGGCCGCGGCCATAGAGCCGAGGAACGCGAACGACGAGCCGAGGAACACAGGGCTCTTAGCCCTTGTAAAGGCGATGTAAACCAGCGTGCCGATGCCCGCTCCGAAGAGAGCCGCCGAGGTGCTCATTCCGTTGCCGACGATCATCGGTACAGCGATCGTTGCGGCCATTATGGCGAGCAGCTGCTGGAACGCGAAAACGATAAGCTGATGAAACTTCGGCTTATCCTTTACGCCGTAAATCATTTTCATAAAGATTTCCTCCTTGATTTGTACTTGGATTTTACCCAACGTGTATTATAATGTATAATTCGGCCGATTACAACAGTTTTCGCGATTTTCGTTGACTTTGTACAATATTTTTTGTATTATAAATGTATTAGATATTTACATATTCATATGAAAGGGAGTTTAATATGTCGAACGTACATTATATGAACCATCCGCTTATCAAACACAAGATCACAATGATGCGCAAGGATTCGACCGGCACAAGCGAATTCCGCAAGCTGGTTGAGGAGATCACTATGCTTATGGGCTATGAGGCGCTTGCCGATGTAAAGACGCGCGATATCGAGATCAAGACCCCGATCGAGGACACTGTTCAGCCCGTTATCGACGGAAAGAAAATGGCTATAGTGCCTATCCTGCGCGCGGGTCTCGGAATGGTCGGCGGTATGCTTGCCCTCGTTCCCAACGCTAAGGTGGGCCATATCGGAATGTACCGCGACGAGGAAACCCACGTTCCTCATCCATACTACTGCAAGCTTCCGCCCTTTATCTCCGAGCGTCTTATCGTGGTTGTCGATCCTATGCTCGCCACAGGCGGTTCGCTTATTGACGCGGTAAACGAGATCAAGGAGCAGGGCGGCAAGGATATCAAATGTATGTGCATCATCGCCGCTCCGGAGGGAATCGAGGCCTTCACCAAGGTACACCCGGACGTTGAGCTCTACGTCGGCGCACTTGACCGTTGCCTTAATGAAAACGCTTACATCTGTCCCGGACTCGGCGACGCCGGCGACAGGATATTCGGAACAAAATAATATTTACCGAATAAACGCCGATATCGAATAACTATGGTCGGGAAGCCCGCTCGCTCTGCGCGAGGACATGGCTTCCCGACCATTTATCGTTCTATTATTAAGAAAGGTGAGTATCGCCCTCGAAAGCCCTTTGCTTTGATTTCGGCGATCATCCGGCTCATCGTCAAAGCGCTTTCTCGAGCAAGGCCTTGATCGCGCCCTCGGGCTGAACTCCCAGACTTTGGCCGACGACCGCGCCGTTTTTGAACACTATCAGGGTGGGAATGCTCGCGATCCCGAACTGAACGGCGAGCGCGGGCTCCTCGTCGACGTTTACCTTATAAAAGTCGGCCTTTCCTGCGTACTGCTCGCTTACCGAGTCGACAATGGGGGAGAGCATCCTGCACGGACCGCACCACGCAGCCCAAAAATCAACCAGCACAGGCTTGTCGCTGTTTATAACCTTTTCGCTGAAATCAAATGATTTTAATTCATTAACCATATTTGCCTCCTAAATTAGATTGCGCACAATCTTTTATTTGACTCTATTATATCATATTTTTCACATTTGTCAAGCAAAATAATCGCCATAGCCTTTCCGCTCACTAATAGTTGTAAAAATTCTGCGCCCTTAACCGCGTGCGGATAAGGTGTAAACGGCGATCAAGCTATCGCTCGTTGCCGCCTGCGGCAAACTGAGCGGGCAAAGTAAATTTTTATAGTGTGAATTATCACACTATTCGCCCAGCCGGACGGAGAGCTTATGGTAGCAGCTTTATCACAACAAACAAGCGGCGGCCTTTCAGCCGTCGCTTGCCTAAGATTACTATACAAATTGACTCAGCCCTTGACAACCTCGCGGATTACCTTGCCGATGTTGATTTCGGTCAGGCCGAACTCCTCGAGGAGTCCCCATGCGGGGCCGCTGTGCCCAAAGGTGTCGTAAACGCCGATACGAGTGACCTTTACCGGGAACTCGCTGCTTGTAACCTCGCAGACGGCATCGGCGAGACCGCCGATAACGTTGTGCTCCTCAACCGTGATCAGCTGACCGCATTCCTTGGCGGCCTTTACGATGATCTCGCGGTCGATGGGCTTAATGGTGTGGATATTTATGAGGCGCGCGTTGATGCCCTCGCTCTCGAGCTTGAGCACAGCCTTTCTCGCTTCGTTAACTACGAGACCCGAGGCGATGACCGCAACGTCGTTGCCTTCGTGAAGGGTGATTCCCTTTCCAAGCTCAAAGCTGTAGGTTTCGGGGTCGTTGAAGCTGTCGATAGCGAGACGTCCGAGACGGATGTAAACAGGGCCGTCGAGCGCGATAGCGGCCTTTGTGGCCTCCATCATCTCATAATGGTCGGCCGGGTTGAGCACCGTCATGCCCGGGAGCGTCTTCATAAGCGCGATATCCTCGAGGCACTGGTGAGTCGCGCCGTCCTCGCCTGTGGAGATTCCGGCGTGTGAGCCGGCGATTTTAACGTTTAGTCCGGGATAGGCTACGGAGTTTCTGATTTGCTCGTAGGCTCTTCCGGTTGAAAACATCGCGAACGAGGCCGCGACGGGGATCTTTCCGGCGGCGGCGAGTCCGGCCGCTACGCCGACCATATTCGCCTCGGCGATTCCGCAGTCGCGAAAACGCTCGGGGAATTCCTTCTGGAAGATAGAGGTTTTTGTGGCGGCGGCCAGATCCGCGTCGAGCACCACAATGTCCTTATTGGTTTTAGCCATTTCACAGAGAGCTATACCGAAGCTCTCTCTGGTAGCCTTACATACAGTATTCGCCATTATAACTCAGCCTCCAGTCTCGCGATTTCGTCCTCGAGCTCTTTAACGGCAACCTTGAACTCCTCGTCGTTACAGGCCTTTCCGTGCCAGCCGACTTCGTTTTCCATAAAGCTCACGCCCTTGCCCTTTACGGTTTTTGCGAGGATCGCGAAGGGCTTGCCCTTTACGGTTTTTGCCTTATCGAGAGCTTTTCCGATCTCCTCAAAGCTGTGGCCGTCGATTTTAGCGACCTCAAAGCCAAAGGCCTCGAATTTTTTGTCGAGAGGCTCGATACCTCCTACTTCCTCAACTGTGCCGTCGATCTGAAGTCCGTTCATATCGACGAATACAACCAGGTTGTCGAGCTTGTTATGAGCGGCAAACATGGCGGCCTCCCATACCTCGCCCTCCTCGCACTCGCCATCGCCGAGCACGGTATAAACGCGGTAATCTTTATCGTCGAACTTAGCCGCCAGAGCCATTCCGCACGCGGCGGAGATTCCCTGGCCGAGCGAGCCGGAGCTCATATCGATTCCGGGCGTGCTCTTCATATCCGGATGACCCTGGAGCATAGCGCCGATGTGGCGAAGGCTCTCGAGCTCCTTCCAGTCGAAAAATCCCTTGAGCGCGAGTACGGCGTATAGACTTGGACAGCAGTGACCCTTGGAGAGCACAAAGCGATCCCTGTCCGCCATATCGGGCTTTTCGGGGTTGACGTTCATTTCATTAAAATAGAGATAGGTAATGATATCGGCCGCCGAAAGCGAACCGCCGGGATGTCCCGACTTGCCGTGATAAGTACCTATGATTGCGCCCAGTCTCGCTTTTGCGGCGAGAACCTTAAGCTGCGCTGTTGATGTGGACATGATTACTCCTCCTATGCATAAATACATATAATAAAGTGTTTCTGCATACGTGTAAATCATAACACATTAAATCCCCGATATTTTTCAGTAAAAGAAAAAATTCATATTAAGTGTTGAAACTGCGGGATTTTTGTTATATAATACATTTGTGAAAGTTTGATTACATTCAGAATCCGGAGGAAAATATGCTTCTTTGCACCGACGTCGGGAACACAAATATAAAATTCGCGCTTTACGAGGACGACAAACAGGTCATTAAACTCAAAATATCGACCGATCCGTCAAAGACCGACGACGAGTTCGCCGTGGAGCTTTACACGATATTCAAGATAAACCGGATCAATATTCGAAGCATCAGCGGCTCGGTGCTCTCGAGCGTGGTGCCCAAGGTCACGGAGCAGCTTGTAAAAGCTATCGAGAAGGTGGCAAAAATAAAAACCCTCGTGCTCGGCCCCGGGGTAAGGTCCGGTCTCGATCTTAGGATCGACAATCCGGCTTCTCTGGGATCTGATATACTTGCTATGTGCGTAGCGGCCAAGGAGTTTTATCCCTGCCCGGCTATTGTGATCGGACTCGGCACTGCCACGACCATCGTATATCTCGATGAGCAGAGGCGTTACTGCGGAGGCGCTATAAGCCCCGGCGTCACGATCTCGCTCGACGCGCTTACAAACCGCGGCGCGCTTCTTCCGAGCGTCGATATGACGCCGCCTAAGAAGTTTATTAACACAAATACCGAAAATTGTATAAAAAGCGGAGTTATCCTCGGCACGGCCTGTATGCTCGACGGCATGATCGAACGCTTTAACGAGGAGCGCGGCGTGAATTCGACCGTAATCGCGACCGGCGGCCTCGCTCAAAGCATCGTCCCCAACTGCAAAACAGAGATCGTCATAAACGACGACCTGATTTTAGAGGGCTTGCGGCTCATTTACAACAGATCGATCCGCAATTGATTTCAATAGCCAAAACTAAATACAACGAACAACTCAGGTATAAAAAGTCTATCTTTCCAAAACAGATAATTGCGCATTTCGCATTGCGAATTGCGGATTATAAATAAAGCGTTGCACTCCGTAAGGAGGCGACAGCAGGAGGTAATTTTAATGTCAAACACAAAAAACAGTACTTACAGGCTTGTAGGTCTCTCCGTATTAACGGCGATCATCGTCGTGTTGCAGGTAGTTACGACCTATTTTCCGACTAAGCCCTTCGCCATCACCCTGGCGCTTGTTCCGATTGTGATCGGCGCGGCTATTTACGGCCCTAAGGCCGGCGCCTATCTCGGAGCGGTATTCAGCGTTGTGGTAATCGCGATGTGCATTTTCGGCGTAGACGCCGGAGGTTTCCTCGTATGGCAGGCAAATCCCGCGCTATGCGTGCTTGTATGTATGCTCAAGGGTACGCTCGCGGGCTTGTGCGCGGGACTCGTGTACAGCGCGCTTAAGGAGAAGAACAAGGTTCTTGCCGTGGTGCTTGCGGCCATTGTCGAGCCCGTG
>CACYDK010000059.1 GCA_902773155.1 uncultured Ruminococcus sp. | reverse complement strand
GATATGCGCGACATTCTCGAGGAAATCCTCAACAGCGATCTGCTCATTTGGAGCTTTCCGCTATACTGCTATGGTATGCCCGCGCCGATGAAGGCGCTTCTCGACCGCACTCTGCCCTTATCCTCAATGGCAATGCGCAAGGTGGGCGAGAGGTACGAGCATGTCGGTCAGGCAGACTTTTCCCATTTGAAATACCTTATGATTTGCGGCTGCGGATTTCCTAACAGCGCGCATAACTTTGAGCCGGCCGTGGCGCAGTTCAAGCTCTGTTTTCCGAACCACCACACTATGATAACTGTTCCCGAAAGCCCGATGTTCAACGCTCCAGAGGCGTCGGTCGTGACAGTGCCGCGGCTTGAGCTTGTAAAGCAGGCCGGGAAAATGTACGCAGAAACAGGGAAAATCCAGCCTGAGCTTCTCGCTTTTATAACCTCTCCGATGATCCCGGAGGAGCAGTACGCCCAGATCGTCAACGGCTCGGTTAATTGATCGTAGAATAACGATCTAGAGCTTCATCGCGAACACGAGGAAAATGATATAGCTAAACCGGAGGCGAATCCATCAGGAATCGCCTCCGGTTTTATCGTGAGTTATTGTGCTTAAGGATTATCGCATACGCGATATGATCATTTGATCTTGCTCGGACTGATCGATTTTCTGCCGATAATATTATCAATGCTCCATCCGTTTGTGAAACGCGCCTCGTAGACATCGTCGTAATATGCCATAAGCTTATTTCTGATCATCGCGCCGTTTTCGTTGGTGCTGCCGTAATCGACCACCACAACAGGGATTTTTCTTGTGGTGTCGATCTGCTTTGAATAGCCCGAATATACGTTGTAGATCTTGAGCTTTTCGGGATTGTTTACAACGCTCTTTATCTGCTTATAGGTTTTCTTTCCGAGCTTTATGTAGTCGGTGATTATTGTCGAAAGCTTGTACGTGACCTTGCCTTTTTTAGCGGATAAAATCACTCGTCCGCCGGCTTTGGCGTTGATTTTGCCTGTCTTTTTATTGATGGTCGCGAGCTTTGTCTTTGAGGATTTCCACTTCGGCTTGGATACTCCTGCGGGAGCCGGAGCCTTCTCCTTGCTGCCTTTAGCTACAAACCAGTATCCGTATACGCCGTAAACGGTGTACTTAACGCTGTTGCTACCCGCCATTTTAAGGGTTATTACGGTTTTGCCTATGTATTTCGGCGTGATGGTAAGCGTGCCGGCGTTTGCAGAGTCTACAGAGAAGGTCGCCGTAGCTACCTTGGGCTTACTGCTTTTTACCGAAAGATTCGCTTTAGCGTAGTCGACTGTGCCGGTAAAGCTGAAAGGTACGGTTTTGGTCTTGCTGCTGCTCAGCTTGCAGGATTTCGACTTCATCGAAAGTTTATCCGGAGCAGCTTTTGACACATTAAAAGCGTATTCTCCGCCGCCGGTGATGGTAAGAACATAGTTCTTTCCGGCTTCAAGGTAACAAATCGCGGACATCGGCATACTCTGATTGCTGACGTTCAGACTGTAATCGGTGCTCTTAATGCTCCATTTCTGGGAAGTGCTGTTGGACACGATCTGAACAGTAACGTTCGACGACGAGTCCATGGAGAATGTGTATTCGTGCGAGTTGCTGCCGAAGTAGGCCGCGATCCCCGTGGATTCCTCAACCGTTCCTGTATATGACTGGCCTAAGGTAAGGCTGAAGGTCTCTGTAGCGGCGTTGGCGCTTACAGGAATAAATACAAGTCCTATAACAATTGATAAGACTACAAAGATTGACAATACTTTTTTCATTCGAACCCCTCCGTTCGTTTTTTCAACATTATAGTACCATCAATTAACAATAATGTCAATCTGTCACAGCTGAAAGGAGCCGCGCCGAGCGCTTTCGCAAAGAAAAAATCGGAAAGACCGGCCGCTTTGAGCCTACAGGTCTTTCCGATAGATTATTCTTTATTAAGCCTCGTCAACTGTGATTACGTGATAGCCGGAACCGCAGTATCTGAAGATAGAGCCGGTTGTGAGGCATCCGTCCCACGGATCGAGGATTTTAAAATCGCTGAGCTTATCGCCCTTGCCGGTGTAGTCGTAAACT
>CACYDK010000058.1 GCA_902773155.1 uncultured Ruminococcus sp. | reverse complement strand
TTACTACGAGAAGGCCGAAAAGGCTCAGGGTAAGACAGGCTCCGTTCTCCTTACACTCATCGAGCACAGACTCGACAACGTTGTGTTCCGTCTCGGTCTCGCTTCTACAAGAAGAGAGGCTCGTCAGCTCGTAAATCACGCTCACTTTACCGTTAACGGCAAAAAGGTAAACATCCCCTCCTACCTCGTTAAGGTAGGCGATGTTATCGCCGTTAAGGAGAGCAGCACACAGTCTAACCGCTTTAAGGCTATTGCCGAGAACAACAACGCTGTTGCTCCCAAGTGGCTCGAAAAGTCCTCTAACAACTTAGGCGGAAAGGTTATCGCCGAGCCTGAGAGAGAGGATATCGACTTCCCGGTAGAAGAGCATCTCATCGTCGAGTTGTACTCCAAGTAATCAGAACAGATTTATTTTTCCCGTATTTCGCCCTATTGCGGCGATCTGCGGGGCGGAGAATGCGCCCGCGCACTGCGCCCGCGCTTCCTTAAAGGCAGATTACAGTACGGCGGTTTATGCCGCTTAATAAGGAGGATTCGCTAATGATTGAGATTGAAAAACCGAGAATTGAAACCGAAGAACTCACCGATGACGGCAGATACGGCAGATTTGTCGTTGAGCCCCTTGAGCGCGGTTTTGGTAACACGCTGGGCAACAGCCTGAGAAGAGTCCTGCTCTCATCCCTCGAGGGATGCGCTGTAACATCTATCAAGATTAACGGTGTTCTGCATGAATTCTCTACCGTTCCCGGAGTCAAGGAAGACGTAACCGAGATCGTACTTAACATAAAGAGCCTCGTCCCCAAGCTTCTCGACACAGCTCCTAAGGTTGTCGAGATCGCAGCCGAGGGACCCTGCGAGGTAACAGCGGCCGATATCAAGCACGACGCAGAGGTAGAGATCCTCAACCCCGAGCTTCATATCGCCTCTCTCGCCGACGACGCGAAGCTCAATATTGAAATAACGATCGACCGTGGCAGAGGCTATGTTCCCGGCGAGCGCAACAAGCAGCTCCAGGGCAACAACATAATCGGCGTTCTGCCCATCGACTCGATTTACACACCTGTTCTTAAGGTGAACTATACAGTCGACAACACCCGTGTTGGTCAGATCACCGACTACGACAAGCTGACTCTCGACGTTTGGACTAACGGCGTGATCAATGCCCGCGAGGCAGTTTCGCTCGCCGCTAAGGTGCTTACAGAGCACCTCAACCTCTTCGTCAACCTCTCAGACAGCGTTACTAACAGCGAGATCATGGTTGAGAAGGACGAAAAGGGTAAGGAGAAGGTTCTCGAGATGACCATTGAGGAGCTCGACCTCTCAGTCCGCTCGTTCAACTGCTTAAAGCGCGCCGGTATCAACACCGTTGAAGACCTTACGAACAAAACCACCGAGGATATGATGAAGGTTCGTAATCTGGGACGTAAGTCCCTCGAAGAGGTTGAGTATAAGCTCGAGAGCTTAGGCTTCAGCCTCAAGAAGGAAGAAGAATAATCCTTTTATCAAGTATAAGGAGTGAATACTAATGCCAGGTACAAGAAAGCTTGGAAGAACTACTGCCCAGAGAACCGCTATGCTCCGCGCGATGGTTACCTTCCTCTTGGAGAAGGGTAAGATCGAAACAACCGTTACCCGCGCTAAAGAGGTAAGCTCTATGGCAGAGAAAATGATCACAATTTCCAAGGACAACACCCTCGCCAACAAGCGTCTCGTTATGAAATTCGTTACTAAGGAATCCGTAACAAAGAAGCTTTTCGACGAGATCGGTCCCAAGTATAAAGACAGAAACGGCGGTTATACCCGTATTACAAAAATCGGTCCCCGCCGCGGTGACGCCGCTGAGATGGCGATCATCGAATTAGTCTGATACAGCCTAAATCAAGACCTTTAACGTCTGTTGCGGGATATCTCGCCGACATCGTATTAAAGATTTTGATTGAAAATCGTGTAAAAGAACAAAAGCGTGCCTTCGGGCGCGCTTTTTTCGTTATTCTTTATCTTGCTTTTATAGCCCGAAAGTAGTATAATGTATTGTGAATGGGTAAAATTTTTGCTCGGAGGTATGGCTATGAAAAAATTCGGCAAATTGATCACGGTTTTTCTGCTTTGCGCGACGATTTTCGCCGCTTTTTCGGCGACAGCGTTCGCTGAGAGCACGGCGTTTGAGATCGAAGCTCTGCATATGAGTATTTCGATCCCCAACGATATGATGACTATCACCCGCGAAAGCGCAAAAACCGACTCCTATTTTTCAAAATTCGGTCTCAATTATAAGGAGACAATGGAAAATTTCAAGGAGGGCAACATCTACCTCCAGAGCATGAAGAAGAACAGCTCGCTGACGCTGACGGTCACTATGACCGAGAACGCCTACACACGCTCGGCCGGAAGCTACAGCAGTATGGACGACGAAAAGCTGAGCGCGGTCATGGGTGAGCTTTTGCAGGACAAGTCCAATAAATCCGCCTCGATTTCGGAGCACAACGGGGTCAAGTATATCTATCTGGCGACTACCGTCAAGTCCGACGATAAAATAGTTCAGGCGCGTCAGTACAACACGGTAATCAACGGCCAAAACATCATTATCACCCTTCAGGCCGCGGCCGGAAAAAAATTCACCGCCGACAACGAGGCTCTTTTTACCGAGATCATCGACCAAACGACCATCCTTGAACAGAACGTTTTTTCAGGTAACGCCAACCTCTGGCTTTACATCGGAGTGACGCTCATCGGAGTATTATTAGTCGCCGGAGTACTGGTATTTCTGATAAAATTCTTCAAAACTCCCGAACGCCGCCACAAGCACCTGGTTCATGAGCTTGCTCACGAGCGCAAAATCACGAACACAACCAAGATCCCTCGCGACGGAGTTTACGATGATTTCAAGAGGGACGATATTCCCGAAAGACACGAGCGCGAGACGATCGCATCGGAATATACGACCGCAAAAAGAACCGTGGTACCCGGCGACGAGCTTGAAAGTCTGGACGAGGTGCTAGGCGGAATGAACGCCTTCGACGAGCCCGATGAGCTCGAAGCACTCGCCGATCAGCCGGCTGAGCCCGAGTACGCAAAGCCCTATGAGGAAGAGGACGAGATCATCGTAAACGACGAGGACGAGATCATCCCCGGCGAAGAGGACGAGATCATCGCCGCAGAGGAGACTCCGGAGGAGGACGACGCCCTCGAGCAGTTCGACGAGGAGGAGCTCGAGGAATACGAGCCCGAGGACGAGCTTGAGCAGACGGTCGAGATCAAGCCTATGCAGCCGCTCAACACCGAGCGGATCGACAGCGCAGCTATTGAGGAGGCGCTTGAAAAGAGCGGGCTTGAGAGCAAGGCCGAGTTTGGCGAAAGCGGATATTATGACGTGGACGAGCCTGCCGTAAGCGAGCGCTTCCGCTCCGCGATAAGCAACGTCCGCCGCTCAACCTACGCCTATGACGACGAGGAGAATTACGATGAAGGACCCTCGCAGTCCTTCGCCGACAACGCGCGCAAGGGACTTTCGGCAACCGGAAGGGTGCTCAAGGTAATCGGCCGAGGTCTACTCAAGGTGCTCGCCGCGATTTGGACGGTCATTGTATTCATCGCCGTCCACTGCAGGTACTTCTGTATCAACCTTTACCGGACGGTAAAGCGCAACAGAGCTATCAAGAAACGCCGCAGAGCCGAGGAGGAGCGCCGCCGTCAGGAATCCGAGCGCAGACGCGCTCAGCGCGACGCGGAGAGGGTTCGCCGTATGGAAAACGCGCACAGGGGCGAAAACGACCTTGTAAAGGTTCATTCCTCCGCAGAGCGCCCCGTAAGACGTCCGGCTCCCGACAGAAGAAATACTAACAACCGCCCCCGTTCGGGTCGCCCGTCAGGCCGTCCGCAGGGCCGACCCACAGGAAGGAGATAAGCCATGAGCCTTCTTATCAAAAATGCCAGAGTAATCGACCCGTCAAGAAATTTTGACGAGGTAACAGATATTTTTGTTGATAACGGCGTGATCAAGGGCTTCGGGATGTTCACGAACGCCGACGAAATAATCTACGCCGACGGCTTCATTGCCGCTCCGGGTCTTGTCGATATGCACGTTCATCTCCGCGATCCCGGCCAGACCGACAAGGAGGATATCCTTTCGGGCTGTGAGGCCGCCGCGGCGGGCGGAGTAACAAGCCTGCTCGCTATGCCGAACACGGTTCCGGCTACAGACAGCGCTGAGACGATAAAATACATCAGGGAAAAGGCCGCCGACGCCAAGGCTAAGGTTTACATAGCCGCCGCGATAACAAAGGGACTCAAGAGCGAGGAGGCTACCGACCTCGACGAGCTCAAGGAGGCCGGAGCCGTCGCTCTATCCGACGACGGCCGCCCGGTCGGAGATCTTTCAATGCTCATTAACGCCATGAAGCGTGCTCCCGAGCTCGGGATGACAGTGACAGCTCACTGCGAGAGTCTCGAGATCGCCGACGGCGGAATAATCAACGAGGGAGAGGTAAGCCGAAAGCTCGGCGTTCCCGGTATCCCGGCCGCCGCGGAGGACTGCGGTACGATGCGCGAGATCACCTTAGCGGAGGCCTTTGACGTTCCCGTTCACATATGCCACGTCAGCACAAAATCCTCGGTAGCCCTGATCCGCGAGGCAAAGAAGCGCGGGGTAAAGGTCACTGCCGAGACAGCTCCGCATTACTTTACGTTTACCGAAAAAGAGCTTCTTAAGCGCGACGCCGATTACCGTATGAATCCTCCGCTCAGAAGAGAAGAGGATATGCTCGCGGTGATCGGGGGACTCGCAGACGGAACCCTCGACGCTATCGCCACAGATCACGCTCCGCATACGCCCGAGCAGAAGTCCGACTTTGTTGCCGCTCCCAATGGCTCCATCGGTATGGAGACCTCTCTGGCCGCGGGAATAACCGCGCTGGTTTCAAAGGGGTATCTCACAATAAACGAGCTCATACAAAAAATGAGCACCAGCCCTGCCGGTATTCTCGGTATAGAGGCAGGCTCTCTGCGCGAGGGCTCGCCTGCGGATATCGTTATTTTTGATATGAACGAAAGCCACACCGTGGATCCAAAGCTTTTCCACGGAAAAAGCCGCAACACTCCATTCAAGGGAATGCGGCTCAAGGGTAAGGTCAAGTACACCGTCGTAAACGGCGAGATTGTGTACAAGGACTAAACCGGAAGCCTTATGTGTCCGCGGTAAGGCGACAGTAAAATATGCGGACGGAAAGGTAATTTTATATGTCCAAGGGTAATCTTCTCTCCGTGCGCGAGGACGTGCGCGTGCTCGACGCCACAATGCGCGATGGAGGACTATGCAACGACTTTTACTTCACCGATGAATTTGTAAGAGATCTCTATCACAACAACATCAACGCCGGAGTCGACTATATGGAGTTCGGCTACAAGGCTTCAAAAAAGGTGTTCAGCCCCGATAAATTCGGCAAGTGGAAATTCTGCGACGACGACGATATACGCGCGATAGTCGGCGAAAACGACTCGCCTATGAAAATCGCGGTTATGGCTGACGTCGGCCGCTGCGACTACAAGCGCGACATCCGTCCTAAAAACGAGAGCCCCGTGGATATGGTGCGTATCGCAACATATATCCACACGCTTCCCGTCGCTGTGGATATGATCGAGCACTGCCATAAAATGGGCTACGAGACCGCGATCAACATAATGGCGATCTCCAAAAACCGCACCGAGGATCTGTGCGCTGCGCTCGACATCTTAGGCAAAACTCCCGTAAACGTGTTCTACATCGTCGACAGCTACGGCGCGTTCTACCCCGAGCAGATCCGACGTTTCTCCCAGATGTACCTCGAGTACGCCGAAAAATACGGTAAGCAGGTCGGTATTCACGCTCATAACAACCAGAGCCTCGCCTTTGGCAACACGATCGACGCGCTCCAGGAGGGCGTAAGCTACCTCGACTGCACCGTTATGGGAATGGGTCGTGGCGCCGGAAACTGCCAGTCAGAGCTGCTTATCGGCTTCCTTAAGAACCCTAAATACAACGTTGAGCCCATTCTCGACCAAATCGGCGATCATATGACCCGCCTCAGGGAAGAGGGCGTAAAATGGGGCTTTGATATCCCTTATATTCTCACAGGTCAGCTCAACAGCCACCCGCGCACGGCGATAGAATTCATCAATCAGGGTCGTACCGACTACAAGACTCTCCGTATCGACCTTCTCGATTTGGATTAAGGAGGTAAAATATGTCTCTCGACAGATTAATTGACAGAATTACGGAAATGCAGAATCCCACGGTTGCCGGACTCGACCCCAAGCTCGAGTATGTGCCGGAATCGATCAAGGACGAATGCTTCAAAAAATACGGCCGAAGCCTCAAGGGCGCGGCCGAGGCGCTGATAAGCTTTAACAAGGCGCTCATCGATTCTCTGTACGACATCGTTCCTGCGGTAAAGCCTCAGGCTGCCTACTACGAAATGTACGGCTACGAAGGCGTCAGGGCGCTCTGCGAGACAATAGCCTACGCTAAGAGCAAGGGGATGTTCGTCATTACCGACGCTAAGCGCAACGATATCGGCACAACTATGCAGGCCTACGCCGCGGCTCATCTCGGCCTGACCGACGTCGGCGGTATGGATATCGAGCCCTTCGGAGCGGACGCGCTCACGGTAAACGGCTATCTCGGCTCTGACGGGATCGCTCCTCTGCTCGACATCTGCCAAAAGCAGGACAAGGGTATATTTGTCCTCGTAAAAACCTCAAACCCCAGCTCCGGCGAGCTGCAGGATATGAAGCTCGAGAGCGGCAAAACCGTTTACGAGCAGATGGGCGCAATGTGCGAAAAATGGGGCGAAGCGCTCCCCGGAAAATACGGCTACAGCGGAGTAGGCGCAGTAGTCGGCGCGACCTATCCCGAAATGCTAAAGGAGCTCAGAGAAAAGCTGCCGCATACGTTTTTCCTTGTTCCGGGCTACGGAGCTCAGGGAGGAGGAGCCGAGGACACAAAATACGCCTTTGACAAGAACGGTATCGGTGCGGTAATAAACTCCTCGCGCGGAATAATGTGCGCGTGGAAGGCTCAGGGAAAGTCTCACGAAGCCTTTGCCGAGGCCGCCAGGGAGGAAGCGCTTAGAATGCGCGAAGATCTCAGGCAGTTTTTATAATAGCTGAAAAACGAATAAAAATATCGTCGGGCAGACAGGCTGAATTAATTTCAACCTGTCTGCCCGACATTTTCCGTCGCGCGGAATTTCTTTTGTTTTTAAATTATCAGCTTCGCTTAAAGCTGTCCTTAAGGCTTACGCTCCGGTTGAATACCGGCTTGTCCTGCGAGCTGTCCTTGTCGAGGCAGAAGTAGCCCTGTCTCATAAACTGGAAGCGGTCGTCGGGCTTTGCGTCGAGAAGGCTCTTCTCAAGCTTACATCCGGTCTTTATCACGAGCGACTCGGGATTTAAGAAATCCAGAAAATTCTTGTCGCCGGTGTCCGGCTCGGGGTCTGTAAAGAGATTGTCGTAGAGCCTGAGCTCCGCGTCGATACAGTCGGCGGCGTTGACCCAGTGGATCGTGCCCCTGACCTTGCGTCCGTCGGGAGTATTGCCTCCGCGCGTAGCCGGGTCGTACTCTGCGTAAACCTCGGTCACGCGGCCGCTCTCGTCCTTTTTACAGCCGGTACATTTAACTATGTAGGCGCTCTTGATCCTTACCTCGTTGCCGGGATAAAGGCGCTGATACTTTTTGATCGGCTCCTCCATAAAGTCGGTGCTTTCGATGTAGAGCTCTCTCGAGAAGGTGACCTCGCGAACTCCCATCTCGGGGTGATTGGGATGATTCTCAACCTCAAAAACCTCGGTTTTATCCTCGGGATAATTTGTGATAACGAGCTTGACGGGGTCGAGAACAGCCATGGCTCTAGCGGCGGTCTCGTTCAGGTCGTCGCGCAGGCAGTGCTCAAGAAAGCCGTATTCCACGGTGGAATTCACCTTTGAAACGCCGATCTGGTCGGTAAAGCTCCTGATCGCCTTAGGGGTATAGCCGCGCCTGCGAAGTCCGCAGATCGTGGGCATTCTCGGATCGTCCCATCCGCTTACGTAGTTTTCCTCGACCAGAGCGCGCAGCTTGCGCTTGCTCATGACCGTGTTGTTTATCCCAAGCCTGGCAAACTCGATCTGGCGCGGTCTGCACTCGGCCGAAATATTCTCCACGACCCAGTCGTAGAGCGGTCTGTGCGCCTCAAATTCGAGCGTGCAGAGCGAGTGGGTTATTCCCTCTATCACGTCCTCGATCGGGTGAGCAAAGTCGTACATCGGATAAATGCACCACTTTGTTCCGGTGCGGTGATGAGCCATATGATTAATGCGGTAGATTACCGGGTCGCGCATATTAAAGTTTCCGGAGGCCAGGTCAATTTTGGCGCGGAGCGTCATTTTTCCGTCCTCAAACTCGCCGTTTCTCATGCGCTGAAACAGGTCGAGGCTCTCCTCAACAGGCCTGTCGCGGTAGGGAGACTTTGCCGGAGTGCTTATGTCGCCGCGGTATTCGCGCATCTGCTCGCCAGATAGCTCGCACACGTAGGCAAGTCCCTTCTTTATAAGCTCAACGGCGCAGTCGTACATCTGCTCAAAATAGTCGGAGGCGTAGTAGAACCTGTCTCCCCAGTCAAAGCCGAGCCACCTTATATCCTCCTTGATGGCGTCGACGTACTCGACGTCCTCCTTGGTGGGGTTGGTGTCGTCCATACGCAGGTTGCACAGGCCGCCGTATTTTTCGGCCGTGCCAAAGTCAACGAAGATCGCCTTGGCGTGGCCGATGTGCAGATAGCCGTTCGGCTCCGGCGGAAAACGTGTGTGAACCTTTTTGCCGTAGTAGGCTCCGCCCTCGGCGATATCCTCGTCGATAAAGGTGTGTATAAAATTACCGGACATTATTTCTTTTTCCATAAAATCACCAATTCTGTTAACTTGCGAGCTTTTCGAGCCCGATTTCGAGCCTTCTAAGGCTTTCCTCACGGCCGAGAATGTCGAGAATTTCAATTGCTCCGCCGGGCGTTACGGTCTGACCCGCCGCGGCGATCCTTACAGGCCACATAACCGTTCCGTTTTTGAGCTCGAGCTCCTGCGCCATATTAATCAGGCAGTCGTGTATCGCGTCTGCCGTCCACTCGGGCAGGGCGCTGAGCCGGTTGTAGGCTTCGCGCAGATTTACGGGAGCGTTCTCAAGGTTCGTCTTGCTCTTTTTGTTTACGAAGAGCTCCTTTGAGTAATCGGGAAGCTGTGCGAAAAAGCGTATCTTCTCGGGAATGTCGGTGAATTTCTCGGTGCGCTTTTGCAAGATCGCGGTGAGCTTTCCGTAATCGAGCGCGCTATCCTTGAAAACTTCCTTGTAATATGGCTCTGCGTGCGACGTGAACTCGTCCTCGCTCATCGCCTTTATGTATTCCGTGTTGAACCACAGGAGCTTGTCGTAGTCAAATACCGCCGGAGACTTGCTGATACCCTCTATAAAGAAGCTCTGCTCGAGCTCGCGCATCGTGAAGATCTCCTTGTTGTCCTTAGGACACCAGCCGAGCAGCGCGATGTAGTTTATAATCGCCTCGGGGAGGTATCCCTCGCTTATCAAATCCTCAAAGCCCGTCGAGCCGTGGCGTTTGCTTAGCTTCGACACCGAGCCGTCCTCGTTCTTTCCCATAATGAGCGGAAGATGAACGTAGGTGGGGATATCCCAGCCAAAGGCGTCGTAGAGGAGGTTGTACTTAGGGGTCGAGCTCAGGTATTCGCTTCCGCGCACAACGTGGGTTATGCCCATCGTGTGGTCGTCAATGACGTTCGCGAAGTTGTATGTGGGGTAGCCGTCGGTCTTTATGAGGATCTGATCCTGAAGCTCGGAGTTTTCCACGGTGATTTCGCCGAAAACAGCGTCAGAGAAGGTCGTTTTACCGTCGAGCGGCATTTTTTGGCGTATAACATAGGGCTTGCCCTCGCTTAGATTGCGCTCGATCTCCTCGTCGGAAAGATCGCGGCAGTGACGGTCATAGCCGCCGAACTCGAGGGTCTCGCTGAGCTTGTCGAGTCTTTCCTTGGTGCAGAAGCAACGGTAGGCCTTGCCGTTTTTGATGAGCTGTTCGGCATAGGGAAGGTACATATCCTTGCGCTCGGACTGAACATAGGGGCCGTAATCTCCGCCTACGTCGGGACCTTCGTCGTGTTTGATACCGGCGAGCCTGAGGGTGTTGTAGATCACGTCGACCGCGCCCTCAACATAACGCTCGCGGTCGGTGTCCTCGATGCGCAGTACAAAGGCTCCGCCCTGGGATTTTGCGATAAGATACTCGTACAGCGCGGTGCGCAGATTTCCAACGTGCATAAAGCCCGTAGGCGAGGGCGCGTAGCGGGTACGAACTGTTTTGATAACTGACATAAAATCACCCGAATTCAAATAGATAATTGCTACCCTACAGTATACCAAAATCGAAAAGAAATAGCAAGGGTTTTATCAGCGAAGAGCAGAGAGCCGGCGACGGAAAAGCTTTTACACAAAAAGCGCGCGCATTTGGTGCGCGCGCTCATCTTGTTATGTTATCTGTAAGGAAGCAAGTATTTCCGTAACCGAGCCCTTCTTCTCCGTCAGCTTATCGCCGTCGGGGGAGACAAAGGTTATCTCGTAGGATTTATCGGTATAGTAAAATATATCCTGACCGTCGGTCAAAACCTTGTCCCTGATTTTTTCGAGAGCAGATACGGCCTTTTCGCCCTTATAAATGCGGTTTTTTGTTTTGGGGACGACTGCTGTTTCGTAGTCGTACTCAGTCACCTTTACCTCGGTGCAGTATTTGCTGTCGATCATAAATATCGGCATGGAATTACGGATATAGAACTCCGAGTCCCGAAACTCCACCGACATACTCCAGTCGCTTAAGCTAGTGTAAACCCTCTCGATCGTGCCGCCGTCGTTCATATTGTAACGGATGAAAATGTTGGGTTCTTCCTCTGAATCGAGCACCGACGTGCCAAAGCCGTAGCCGAAGGCCGATATGAGCGAACGCTCGCTCACGGCCGAAAATTCGGCGTCCAAAGCTTTTTCGATCGAAGCCTTATCCGTTAGCTCGCGCTTGGTGAGGTTTTTGCCGCCTACCCTGAAATCCCGGTTGTTCTGCGTAAAGCTTACGCTCTTGACCTCGCTTGCCTCGGGAATACGGCTTGTTCCCAGCGGGTCTAACGCGAAGAACAGGAAATACGCGGTAAAGCATATAATCATTGCGCCGTAGGGGATGAGCGACTTTGCAAAGCCCTTGAAGCCTCTGGCGTATATTAGCCCTACGACGAAATAAGCTAAGAACGAGCCGATGAGCATTCCGGCCAGAAAACGCACGTAATCGGCAATGCCGTCGCTATGCGCATCAGGGGAAAACAGGCTGAAAAAGCCGCTGATATAGAGTATAAAGCCGGTAATCATTCCTACCGCGAGGCTTACGATTAGCTTGATCGCTACCATCGGAAGCTTGTAGGCAAAGCCGACCTCCGCGCACTCGGAGCGTCTGCGCTTAATAAGCGCGAACGACAGCGCTCCGCAGACGATCGCGAACAGCGTCCAGTAAATCGGCATATCGCTTCTGTAGGCGTTGAGAGTAGTAAAGCATAAGGTCAGTTTTTCGTTGGCCCCGGCTCCGAAGCCCCTTATATACGCGATCGGGATTAGCTGGAGAAGAAACAGGCTGACGGGCACGCCGCCGTTTACGAACAGAAATGTGATGATCTTGTCCGAGGTTTTTCCGCAGCAAACCGAGAGAAGCCCGAAGAACAGAACGTTGACAGCCACCGAGATAAAAGCGTTCAGGGTGCCCATATATGTGTTCGAGTTGATGTTTTCGGCAAGGATATTGACTCCCAAAAGCACGAGCAGCATAGGCACGGCCGCCATTATTATCGCGCTTATTTCGGCGGAGAAGAACATCGTCCGTCGGTTTACGGGCATTGAGGCGATAAGGTCGGTCTCACGCTTTTTGTGCATATAGCTTAAGTTGCACAGCGAGAATATCAGCGAGAAAATAACGCCGAGCGCCACTGTCTCGCCGACAAGCATTTCCGTCAGGCTAAAGCCTAGCATTGTGCCGGCTACTTCTCCGAATAGCTTTGTGCTGAGCGTGAGCGCGAGGTTTATCAGAACAAAAAACGCCAGCAGAGCGAGATAAACGGAAAACGAGATCACGTTGCGGCGCAGATTCCACCTGAACAGAACCGCGCCCTGCTTAAGGCTGTTATCATAATATGTTGTTCGCGTCATAACCCACACCCTCCATTTCTTCAATAAATACTTCCTCAAGCGTCAGCGGAAGATTCTCCATAAACGCGGGTTCAAGCGCCCTGAGCTTCGGCAGATAGTCCTCTTCTGCTCCGCGCACGGTTATGCTGAAAAGATTTCCCTGACGGCTCTGCTTAATTACGTTGATTCCGGCGAAGATATCGTCCCCGACCGGCTGTGAAAAGGCGACCTGAACCTTATGGATATCGCATTTTATTTCGTCCAGCTCGCGCTGAAGGATGATCTTCCCCTTATGCATTAGTCCGATATGGTCGCAGATATCCTCTAGCTCGCGCAGGTTGTGCGAGGCGATCACCACCGCCATATCGCGGTCGGTGACGTTCTCAACGATGAGCCTCTTTACAAGCGCCCTGACGACCGGATCGAGCCCGTCGAAGATCTCGTCGAGCAAAAGGTATTTAGGGCGGGTAGAAAGCGCGAGTATCAGCGAGGCCTGCCTCTGCATGCCCTTAGACATATTTATTATCCTCTGTTTGCGGTTTATCGGGAAGGTTGAGCAGAGCTTTTCAAAATAATCCTCGTCCCAGTCGCGGTAAACCATCCTGAGCAGATCGGCGGTGTTGTTGAGCGTACTGCTTCCATAATAATACGGGAAATCCGGTATAAAAAACAGCTCGCTCTTGGCGTTGATGCTCTCGTAGGTAAGCTCTTCGTCGATGTACGCTCCGCCCTCGTCGGGCGCGTAGATTCCGCTTATAAGGCGGAGCAGGGTGCTTTTTCCGGCTCCGTTTGAGCCTACAAGTCCAAAAACCGTACCCTCCGGCACGGTAAAGTCAAGACCGTCCAGAGCCTTTATATCTCCGAACCGCTTAGTTGCGTTCTTTATTTCCAGCATAATATGCCTCCTTTACGGTACTTATGGTCTCCTCCTGAGTAAGCCCGGCGGACTTAGCCTCTGCGGCGGCGTCAAGGAGTTTTTTTCGGGCGGTCTCGCGAAGCGCCCTGACCGCGGATCCGTCATCGGCTACAAAGCTTCCTCGCCCTACGCGACTTATGATGTACCCCTCGGCCTCGAGCTGCTTGTAGGCTCGGGCTACGGTATTCGGATTGATTCCGTACTCAGCGGACAGCGCGCGCACGGTGGGGATACGGTCGCCGGGCTTTAAAACGCCTGCCGATATCAGCCGGACGATCCCGGAGTAAATCTGTTCGTACAGCGGTACGCGCGAGGTCAGGTTTAATGTAAGCAAAGCATAACCTCCTTTATTGTATTAATACAATTACTACAATTATAATACACCTATGTTCCTGAAAAGTCAATAGAAATTTTTGATGACGATTTTTTAGGGGGGATTTTGTGTATTTTGCCGAGGCTTTTGACAAAATGCACAAATTCAGAGTTGCGATTTTGTAGGACTTTAAGGGAATAAATCGGCAAAACGCTATTGTGCAATTTAAACAAAAATGATATAATTTTATTCGGCGATTGTTCGCCATTTACTGAAAACGGATTATTTTTTACTGAAATACATAATGAAAGGATTTGTTCATATTGAAACAATATGCTCCTAAAAACATCTTGAACATCGCGCTCGCGGGTCACGCGGGCTGCGGAAAAACCTCTGTTGCGGAGTCGATGCTTTACCTTGCCAAGGCGTCCGATCGTCTCGGAAAGATCGCCGACGGCAACACAGTGCTCGACTACGACGCCGAGGAAATCAAGAGAGGCGTATCCCTCAACACCGCCGTGGCTCCTCTCGAGTGGAAAAACACAAAAATCAATCTCATCGACACCCCGGGTCTCTTTGATTTTGAGGGCGGAGTTGCCGAGGGTATGCGCGCCGCCGATTCCGCGCTCATCGTCGTTTCCGGTAAGGACGGCGTAGGCGTAGGCACCGAGAAGGCCGTAAAGGCCGCCGCCAAGGCCGATATCGCAAAGATCTTCTTTGTAAACGGTATCTGCGACGAAAGCGCACGTTTCTATCGCGTTTTTGAGGACTTAAAGTCCACCTTCGGACCGTCCGTATGTCCCGTAGTAGTTCCCTTTATCCAGGACGGCAAGGCCGAGATCTACGTAAACCTCTTTGAGTACCGCGCCTATAAGTATTCCAAGGGCGGCGTGGCTACTCCCACGGATATGCCCGACTTCGGCGACCGCTTTGAGGGTCTCAGGGAAGCTATCAAGGAAGCCGTTGCAGAGACCTCCGAGGAGCTTCTCGACAAATTCCTCGAGGGCGAGGAGTTCACTCCCGAGGAGATCATCACAGGCGTTTCGCAGGGCGTTAAGGACGGCTCGATCTGCCCCGTATTCTGCGGCGACGCTCACAACACCTACGCCATCGATATGTTCCTGAATTCGCTCACATGGCTTGCTCCCAAGTCCGATTCAAAGACAGAGATCGGTACCGACATCAACGGCGATCCCGTTGAGATCGCTGTTTCTCCGGACGGCGCCGCCGCCGGAATCGTATTCAAGACGGTCAGCGACCCCTTCGTAGGAAAGCTCTCCTATATCAAGGTTGCCTCCGGCAAGATATCCTCCGATGTACCGGTTATCAATATGAGAACAGGCGACGCGGTTCGAATCACAAAGGTTCTTACGGTTCGCGGTAAGAAGCAGGAGGACGCCTCCTACATCGGCGCGGGCGATATCGGAGCTATTCCGAAGCTCACCGACGTAAAGACCGGCGACACCCTCTGCTCGCCGCTTCGCAAGGTTAAGCTCGAGGGCATAAGTTATCCCGTAGCTTCCTACGCAATGGCTATCAAGCCCAAGACAAAGGGCGACGAGGACAAGGTCGCTCAGGCTGTAAAGAGAGTTATGGAGGAGGATCCTTCCGTCCGCTATTTCCACAACCACGAAACTCACGAGATGATCGTATACGGCCTCGGCGAGCAGCACCTCGACGTCGTTGTATCCAAGATCAAGTCAAAATATAACGTAGACGCGGTTCTTAAGACTCCCAAGGTCGCCTACCGAGAGACTATCAGAAAATCCGTAAAGGTTCAGGGTCGTCACAAGAAGCAGTCCGGCGGACACGGTCAGTTCGGCGACGTCTGGATCGAGTTCTCGCCCTGCGACAGCGATTCCCTCGAGTTTACCGAGAGCGTTGTCGGCGGAGCTGTTCCCAAGGGCTTCTTCCCCGCAGTTGAAAAGGGTCTCCGCGAGGCTATCCTCAAGGGACCTCTCGCCGGATATCCGATGGTTGGAATCCACGCCAACCTCTACGACGGCTCCTACCACCCGGTAGACAGCTCGGAAATGTCATTCAAGATGGCCGCTAACGTCGCGTACAAAAACGGTATGCCTCAGGCCGCCCCGACATTGCTTGAGCCCATCGGCTCTCTCAAGGCCACGGTTCCGGACGGAAACATGGGCGACGTAATGGGCGAGGTCAACAAGCGCAGAGGCCGCATTATGGGTATGGAGCCTGCCGAGGAGAAGGGCTATCAGACGATCGACGCCGAGGTTCCCGAGGCTGAGATGGACGATTTCGCAACCTTTATTCGCCAGTGCACCCAGGGTCGCGGCAGCTACACCTTCACATTCGTCCGCTATGAGGACTGCCCCGGCAACGTAGCTCAAAAGGTTATCGCCGAAGCGAACGTTGAGGAATAATTGATAACAGACAATGGATAATTGATAATTACGGTCGAGCAGATAGGTTCAGCTAAAGAGCCTGCCTGCCCGGCCGTTTTCCTAGTGTGGCCTTTTGTCAATTTTTTGCAAAAAAAGATCGGAAAACAGAGTCCGCATTAAGGATCTGTTTTCCGACTTAAATATTAAAATTATTAAAGCACCTTCGACAGGAAGTCGCGCAGTCTCGGGCTTTCCGGGTTATCAAAGAAGGTCTCCGGGGCGCCCTGCTCGACGATAACTCCCTCGTCAATGAAGATGACGTTCGTTCCGACCTCGCGCGCAAAGCCCATTTCGTGCGTTACCACGGCCATCGTCATTCCGTCCTTTGCCAGGCTCTTCATTACGTCGAGAACCTCGCCGACCATCTCGGGGTCGAGAGCCGAGGTAGGCTCGTCAAAGAGGAGAACGTCGGGATTCATACACAGCGCCCTGACTATCGCGACGCGCTGTTTTTGGCCGCCCGAAAGCTGAGACGGGTAGGAGTAAGCTCTGTCGGCAAGTCCTACGCGCTCCAAAAGCCTCATCGCGTTGGCCTCGGCCTCGGCCTTGCTCTGCTTGAGCAGGCGGATAGGAGCCAGCGTCATATTTTTAAGTACCGTCATATGCGGGAAAAGGTTGAACTGCTGGAACACCATTCCCATCTTCTGTCTGTGCAGGTTTATGTCGGTTTTCGGGTCGGTGATGTCAACGCCCTCAAAGTAAATCTTGCCGTCGGTCGGCTCCTCGAGCCGGTTAAGACAGCGCAGGAAGGTCGACTTACCCGAGCCGGAGGCTCCGATAAGCACGATCACGTCGCCCTTTTTGATCTCGAGGTCTATACCGCGCAGCACCTCGAGGTCGCCGAAGTATTTGTGAAGGTTTTCAACCTTGATGAGCACGTCGTTAGTGGTCACTGTTGCGCAGCCTCCTTTCAAGCTTCTTTAAGAAGAAGCTCAGAATCACTACCAGCACCAGGTAAATGATCGCGATGATTATGAGCGGGAAGAACGCGTTGTAGGTGCGCGAGATGATCAGGTTCGCCATATAGGTGAGCTCCATGATCGCCACGTAACCCGCTACAGAGGTCTCCTTGAGCAGAACGATGAACTCGTTGCCGAGAGCGGGGAGCACGTTCTTGAACGCCTGGGGAAGAATAACAAGGATCATGGTGCGCTTGTAGTCGAAGCCGAGCGAGCGGCTGGCCTCGAACTGTCCCTTGTCGATTGACATTATTCCTCCGCGCACAATCTCGGCCACATAGGCTCCGGAGTTGATTCCGAAGGAGAGTATCGCCGCCAGCATACCGTTTCTGGACGAGGCGAAAACTATGTAGTACATTATCATGAGCTGTACGAGCACAGGCGTGCCGCGGATCACGGTAATGTATATGCCGCAGATTTTGTCAAGCACTTTGAGAATAACGTCGCCGAAGCTCCGGCTCTTTTTTCCCCTGAGATTCATCTCGCAGGTCGAGCGTATCATCGCCACCAGAAAACCGAGCACGATTCCGATTACGGTAGCGCACAGGGCGATTTCAATCGTGGCGACCAAGCCCTGCAGAAGCATCTGCCAGTAGTCTTTGTCAATAATTGAGTTGTAAAATTGGTCTGCCAGACCGGTAAAAAAAGCAGTCATTAAACCATTCCTTTATAGGGCGCTCTGCCCTAAACAAAAGCTGAGCCGAATTATCGGCTCAGCCGTTACTTTATGATCAGTCTCCGATATATTTATCGATGATCTTCTGTACTGTGCCGTCTTCCTTGAGCTCCTTAAGAGCGCCGTTGATTTTCTCGGTGAGTTCGCTGCCCTTCTTAAGGCAGATAGCGTAATCCTCATCGGCAAACGGATCGTCAAGGATCTTTGTGCCCTTATTGGCGGCTACGAACTTCTTGGCGGGCTCCTGATCGATCACAACAGCGTCGACCTTGCCGGAGG
>CACYDK010000057.1 GCA_902773155.1 uncultured Ruminococcus sp. | reverse complement strand
CAAGCGCGTTGTTGTTATCGATAAAGGACATGTAATAAGCGATACCAAGGACTCTGCGGTAAGCGATGATTACGAGCCCGAGATTGCGGAGCTTTCGGAGGAAGAGTCCATAGAAAGCGCGGAGATCACAGCGGAAAACGGAGGTGCTGACGATGAAACTTAGCGGCTTCGGATATCTGATCAAGGAAGGCTTTAAAAACGTCTGGAACAACCGCATTATGAGTATCGCCTCCGTATGCGTGCTGATCTCTTGCCTTGTACTGACCGGAAGCGCGGTGCTTTTCTCGCTGAACGTCTCGGGTCTTGTAGAGAAGGTCGGCGACAAAAACGAGACCACGGTTCACTTAGGCTACGACGTTTCTAAGGTAGAGGCTATTTATATAGGAAAAGACATCGAAAAGCTCCCAAATGTTGAAAAGGCCGAATTCTACTCAAAGGACGAGGCCTTTAAGGAATACAAGAAGAAGCTCGGCGATAAGCTTTTTGAATATATGAACGAGGACAATCCTTTAAACGACGCCTATAAGGTCAAGATGAAGGATCTTTCGAAGTATGATAAAACGGTTGAGCAGATCCTAAAGATCAAAGGCGTAGACGAGGTATGGAGCTTGAGCGACGTAGCTTCGAAGCTCACCACGATAAACAACCTTGTCCAGACCCTGAGCATATGGATCGTTCTTGCCCTCGCGGTTATCTCACTGTTTATTATCTCAAACACGATCAGGGCGACTATGTACAGCCGCCGCTTTGAGATCAGCATTATGAAAAGCGTAGGAGCGACCGACTCATTCGTCAGGATCCCGTTCGTGGTCGAGGGTATGGTGATCGGCTTTATAGCTTCGGCCATATCGACCGTTGCTCTCGTTTTCCTCTATGACGGTATAATGGGCGTTGTCACCCACCTTTTGAGCTTCTTTGAAGCTATACCGATCGAAAGCTTCATCTGGTATGTGGCGGGAGCATTTGTAGCGGCCGGAATCATCATCGGCGCACTGTCGGGCTTTATCTCGATTAGAAAATACCTAAAGAAAACCGGAAACGAAATACTTGGTTGGTAAAAAGAAGGCGGTTATATGAAAAAGCTATTAGCGTTTCTTTTAGCGCTTACGATAGTCGCCGCGCTGTTCGCAGCTCCGATCGTATCGGCCGACAACAAAGCGAGCGACTTTAAGAAGAAAATAAGCAATTTGCAGGATCAGGAGAAAAACTACTCTGACGAACTGAGAGAAGCGAAGAAAAACATCGCCGACAAGGAACAGTACAGCGATACTCTCGTCTCTCAAATCGGCGTATTAAACGAAGAGATAAGCGCCTACCGCTCGGAGATCGACAAGCTCAATAAGAGCATTTCTCAAAAAAACAAGTCGATAAAAAAGTCCCAAAAGCGAATCAAGGCTCAGGTCGACGCGCTTAAAAACCGCATCCGAGCGATTTACCGCGCCGGAAACGCGTCCTCGCTCGAGATCATTCTCGGCGCAAAGGATTTTTCGGACTTTCTAGACAAGCGCGAGCTTTTAAAGAAGCTTTCCGACTATGATGAGAAGCTCATTACCGGACTTCAGAAGGAGCTCGACTCAATCACCGGCGAAAAGGAAGCTCTCGAAAAAGAAAAGAGCGAGGTCGAGACGGCTCATAAACAGCTCACAAAAAAGCAGGACAAGCTCTCAGACCTGCTGGATGAAAACAAACAGGTGCTTTCCGAGCTTTATGCCGAAAAGGATGACGCTCAGTCAAGGCTTGAAAAAGCCAACGCTCAGGAAAACGAACTCCAGCGCCAGCTAAGCGCTTATTACAAAAAGCTCGAGGCTCAAAAGGCCGCTCAGAGAGCTATTCAGCAGCAGAACAACGCTCCTGAAAAAACCGACTCCGACGACTCGTCGGGTAACAATTCCTCTAGCGACGCTCCGGAGCACATAAACGTCGAGGCCTCCGGCTTTACGTGGCCTGTACCGGGCTTCTACTATGTTATCTCTCCCTTTAACGAGGACAGAGGCTACAGCCATAAGGGAATCGACATAACCGGCGGAGGGATCATGGGAGCTACAGTGGTAGCCGCCGGAGGCGGCACCGTGATCGCAAGCTACAACGGCTGTACCCATAACTGGGGCAAATCCGGCTCCTGCGGCTGCGGAGGAGGCTACGGAAACTACGTAATGATCGACCACGGCAACGGCAAAACCACAACCTACGGTCATCTTTCCTCGGCGGCGGTTTCAACGGGAGCTTCTGTCAGCAAGGGTCAGACCATAGGATACGTCGGCTCCACAGGCTGGTCAACAGGAGCTCATCTCCACTATGAAACCCGTCTAAACGGTGTGGCCTACGACCCGATGTCCGAGCACTGAGCCTGATTTCGGCAAGAAAGGCGTCATATTATTAATAGAATCAAAGGTCGTGCATTGTCCTGAAAATCATTTTTCGGACGGCACGGCCTTTTTGCACAAATATTTAAGTCAACTTTATTGAAAATAAATAAAAACAAGCATAAAAATCATAAAAAATT
>CACYDK010000056.1 GCA_902773155.1 uncultured Ruminococcus sp. | reverse complement strand
GGCCAGCGACGAGGAAAAGGCTACCGCTGCTGAGATCAAAGAATACTTTGAAACCGGCGAATACCCCGAGGGTATGGATATCAAACACGGCAAAGCTGTTGCAAGCGCGTTCAAAGGCATGACGCTCGATGAATTTGACGCTTATATAAAGGCATATCGCGACGAGCCGATGGACGGTTACACCAACCTCACTAACGGAACCGCCTTCTATAAGCCCATGGTTCAAGTAGTAAACTATCTTGTTTCAAACGATTTTAGAGTTTACATAGTGAGCGGAACAGACCGTATCATCACACGCGGACTTGCCGAGGGTACGATCAAGATACCGCTCAGCCAGATGATCGGCTCGGATGAATCCCTTGTGTCCGACAATCAGGGCGAAACCGACGGACTTGAATACACATTCTCAAAAGAAGATAAGGTTGTAACAGGTGGAGACCTGCTGATAAAGAACCTTAAAATGAACAAGGTAAGCGTGATCGCTCAGGAAATCGGTCAGAAGCCGGTGCTCGCGTTCGGCAATAGCTCGGGAGACGCAGCTATGGCCAACTACACATTGAGTAACAGCAAGTACAAGACCGGAGCCTATATGCTTTGCTGCGATGACACAAAACGCGAGAACGGTAATCTTGAAAAAGCTGAGAAAATGCGCGAAACCTGCAAAGAAAGCGGTTATACTGCTGTTTCGATGAAGAACGACTGGAAAACGATCTACGGAAAGAACGTTATCAAAAAATAACAATGACAGTATACCTTTGTGATTCTATTCGTTCACTACACGGCATTAAGTAGACTTCTGATATAAGCAGACGATAATCATCGTGAAGGAGTTAACGAATCCTATGAAAAACAAAAAAGCAATAATTTTGATCGCAGGAGTACTGCTGTCGTGCATTATCTCTTTCGCCTGCATACTTTTAAACGCGGGAACATATACTGCACGTACCAATATATTCACTCAAGATTCCGGCGATCAACTTAGGGTCGAGGCGAAATATGACCGTAACGACATTGCGGAGCTAACGGATTATTATATAAAGGACGGCGAACTCAGGCTTGAATTTCGGGCTTTAAACAGAGGCGAGGTTCACGTTTCCATAAGCCACAGCTTTTATAAAAACGTCGATATGATAAAAGACTATGACTTAACTCTTGATGTTGGAATGTTTAACGTAATAGTTGATAAAACGAATGGAAGAATCAGTTTTAGCGGATATTTTGAGGTGATCAATTCAATAATCGGTTCACTGCTCTTTGTTGAATTTATTATGTTGCTGATGTTTGCCGGCTACTGCAAAAGAGGTAAATTCGGTTATCCTATGATTGTGTGCGGTGGCGCAAGCATATACATATTTGTTTTGATGCTGTTTTTGATATATAAAATGCTCAATAATGTTATGAACAGTTTCAGCGATTTCATTTTCTATGTCAGTGAAATCGGAATTATGCTTCTTTTAGCTCTTATACCGGTTATGCTCATCCTTTCGGTCTTGCTTGCTGCCAGCAATATCTGGCTGATACGTCACGAAGGCAGACGTCCGGTAAATACGCTGGGTATCCTGTTCGGCGTTTTGTGGTTTGCGGCAAATCTGTTGACCGTGGGTACGAGGACCATATGGATAACAAGTATTTGGAGATTTGAAAATGGATCGGTTATAGATGAGATCCTTGTATTCTTAACCTCATATTTTGAATGTATGTTCCTTTCGACTGTTGTTTGCTCCTTCCTTTCGACAAAATATCGCACTAACTTCGACCGCGATTATATTATTATTCTCGGTTGCGGAATCCGTAAAGACGGTACTTTGACTCCTCTGCTCAAGGGCAGGGTAGACAGCGCGATAAATTTTGCGAAAGCCCAAGAGGACAAAACAGGCAAAAAAGCTGTGTTTGTGCCCTCCGGAGGACAAGGCTCGGACGAGATAATATCCGAAAGCGAGGCTATGAGCCGATATCTGATCAGCCAAAACATTCCTGAATCCCTCATTTTAAAGGAGGACAAAAGTACAACCACCTTTGAAAATATGAAATTTTCAAAGCAAGTGATAGAAGAAAACGGCGGAGACATATCAGAAAAAAAGATCGCCTTTGCAACAACGAATTACCATGTATTCAGAGGCTATGTAATGGCAAAGAAAAACGGCTTCGACGCTAAGGGAATATCCGCAAAAACAAAGTTCTACTTCTATCCTAACGCATTTCTTAGAGAATTCGTCGGTTTACTGGCCGATCAAAAATGGAAGCATATTATTGCGATTCTCGTTATTCTTGCGTTCTTCCTTAGTTTAAATAATCTATAACGACTTTCATAACGATTCACTTACACGAATTTATCTGCGCAAATATAACGATATAAGCCGGCTTAAAAACCTCTCGGAATTTAAGCCGGCTAATTATTTCTAGTACAATAAAATATGATTTGGTTGATTTTTTTGTCGATTTATAGTATTATTGATAAGTATTTTATATTTAGGATGGTTATATGAAGAGAATTATCGCAATTATTTCTGCGGCGATATTGTGTCTTTCGACATTTTCAGCTAACGCAGCAACTTTTAAATCAATCAAAAAGAATCCCGATTTCTACTATGGAGTAGATGTTTCGGTTTGGAACGACGAGCTTAACTGGAATACCTTAAGAAATGTCGGAGTTGAGTTCGCCTATATCCGTGTTGGATATTACGACAGCAAAGGCGGGCATCTGGATCACCGCTTCAAGGAAAACGTAAAAAAATGCGTCGAAAGCGGGATTGAGTTTGGAATTTATGTTTATTCTTACGTTTATAAATATTCCGATAACATAAAGCTCGCTAAATGGGTAAATAAACAGATCGAGAGCCTTGGTAACTACACTAGAGACAAGGGAACTATTCAGGTTGCGTATGACATAGAGGATCAGGTTCAGCATAGATACTTGCGTATCGGAAGCGCCGCTAGAAAGTACGTACAAAAGAGTGTTGTAAAATTCTGCAATAAAATTAAGAGTTACGGCTATGTTCCCGTGGTATATTCCTCGGAGAGCTGGTTCTACGATTATCTGTCGATCGATAATTTCAGAGAAAACGGCATTAGAATCTGGTACGCTCAGTGGCCTTATTATCCGGATACGAGTAAAAAAAAGATAATGATAAATAAAACCGTTGCAGACGTATGGCAATTCTCGAGCTCATACACGATTAATGGAACTTGTTTTGACTCAAACGTAACCTATGATGATTTCTACAATTACGACAACGAAACCTCGACCTTGACTGTTGAAGGGCTTGACGACACTTATGTGTTAACCAAATCTTCAATCGTTCCGCAGTTCTCTGTATACGACGGCGACACCCTGCTAAAAGAAGGCGAGGACTACAAGCTGGTATATTTCAGGAACGAACGTCTCGGCAGAGCTAAGATAAAGATCATCCGCTACAAAAACTCGCAATACTATGAGACAAAAACGGTATTTTTCATAATAACGCCTAACGATCTAAAATCCGTCAAGGCCTCTAAGGTCGGCTACGATGAGATCAAGCTTAGCTGGAACGCCGTAAAAGGAGCTCCGTCTTACGAAATTTACGAGTACGACAACACAGACGGCTCCTACGAGCTTATCGACACTGTAGACACAAACAGCTACACTGATTATTTTCTGGACGAGGGAACGGAGTATAAGCTTAAGGTTAGACCCGTCCACGAGGCGCAGGGTAAAAACTACTACGGCAAGTTCAAAAAGGTTACGGCTACTACAAAATACAAGAAAATCAAGCTTTTGTCCGCCACAGCAGAGGATAACCTCGCTGAGGTAAAATGGAAGGAAAGATCGGACAACTGTATTGGCTATCAGCTCCAGTATTCAGTTCACAGCGATTTCAGAGAATACGAAAAGCTCACGATCAACGACCCTGCGATTAATTCAGCTCAGTTAGATATTGAGCCCGGGGAGACATATTACACAAGGATCCGATCCTTCAACAAGCCGGAAGAAAAGAAGATATACAGTCTTTACAGCAAAGTTCTAACAATTGAAAACTGAATCAATTATTGTTATATACTATAGTAAATGGCGGCTCATTGCGAGCCGCCATTAATTATTTGTATTGCCTGCTCAGTAGCACGCTATGCGCTCCTGAGCAATAATTATACAACATCAGACGCGCTAACCGCGCGTTCATTCTTATTTAGCTGAATAGTTATGCGCTTTATCCAGAAGCATATCCTTGACCTTCATCAGCCTTGTTCGGCTGCTTCGGTCGTTTTCCTCTAGCTTCATCGAAATGTACTTAATCGTCTCCTGATATCTGGGAATCATAACGTGCTCGAGCGAGTTAACTCTGCGCCTGGTCTTTTCGATTTCCGCCGACATCAGCTCGCAGCTTTTTTCGTGCTGCGCCAACAGGATAATGTCGGGCAATACGCGGTCGAGCGAGGTTATAGC
>CACYDK010000055.1 GCA_902773155.1 uncultured Ruminococcus sp. | reverse complement strand
CGACGAGTGGTTCCTGAACAAGCTCATCAACATCGCCGAGGTAGACCGCGAGCTCTGCGAAAAGCCCCTGACCGACGAGCTCTACAGAAAAGCCAAGGAGACTGGATTCCTCGACCGCACGATCGAAAAGCTCAGCGGACAAACCATTGAGAATCCTCTTGTTCCCGTGTTCAAGATGGTCGACACCTGCGCGGCCGAGTTTAACGCCGAAACGCCTTACTTCTACTCGACCTTCGACGAGGAGAACGAGGCCGAGGAGTTCATCAGAGAGAAAAATTCCGACAAAAAGACCGTTATCGTATTCGGCTCAGGCCCTATTCGCATCGGCCAGGGCATCGAGTTTGACTACGCCTCCGTTCACTGCGTATGGGCTCTCAAGAAATCCGGCTTTGAGGTTGTGATCGTAAACAACAACCCCGAGACCGTTTCAACAGACTTCGATACCGCTGACCGACTCTACTTTGAGCCGCTCACGACCGAGGACGTAATGGGAATTATCAAGACCGAAAAGCCCTTCGGCGTGGTTGTAGCCTTCGGCGGACAGACAGCTATAAAGCTCACAAAATTCCTCGATGAAAACGGCGTAAACATTCTGGGAACCTCCTACGACGCCATTGATATGGCCGAGGACAGAGAGCGCTTCGACGAGCTTCTCGAGCAGCACCACATCGCCAGAGCCAAGGGAGTTACGGTGATGACCGAGGAGGAGGCTCTTGAGGCCGCCGAAAAGATCGGATATCCCGTGCTTCTGCGCCCGTCCTACGTGCTCGGCGGTCAGAATATGATCATCGCCTTTAACCGGGCGGATGTACACGAATATATGGGTATCATCCTCGCTCAGGAGATCGAAAACCCGATCCTTATCGACAAATACCTTATGGGCACCGAGCTCGAGGTCGACGCCATTTGCGACGGCGAGGACATCCTTATTCCGGGTATCATGGAGCACGTTGAGCGTGCCGGCGTACACTCCGGAGACTCGATCGCCGTTTACCCGGCGTGGAACGTTACCGACGAGATGGTTGAAACCATCATCAAATCGACCCGCAACCTCGCTCTTTCGCTAAAGACAAAGGGACTCGTAAACATCCAGTACATCGTCTACAACGGCGAACTGAACGTTATCGAGGTTAACCCGCGTTCGTCGCGTACAATCCCATACATCAGCAAGGTCACCGGAGTTCCGATGGTAGACCTCGCCACAAAGGCTATGCTCGGCGAAAAGCTCGCCGATATGGGCTACGGCACCGGACTCTACAGAAAATCGCCCTACTTTGCCGTTAAGGTTCCTGTGTTCAGCTTTGAAAAGCTCATCAACGTTGACAACCACTTAGGCCCCGAGATGAAATCGACCGGCGAGGTTCTCGGCGTAGCCGGAACTTTGGAGGAGGCTCTTTACAAGGGTCTTATCGGCGCCGGCTACAAGATGAAGAGAGGCGGCGGCGTATTCATCACCGTGCGCGATTCCGACAAGGGCGAAATCGGCGACATCGCAAAAAAATACGCCGATATGGGCTTTAAGATCTACGCCACCGAGGGAACCGCCAAGGTGCTCGAGACATATAATATAGAAGCTGTGATCGTCAGCAAAATCCACGAAAGCGATCACAACAACACCCTCACCCTTATCGAGAGCGGAAAAATCCAGTATGTCATCTCAACCTCCGCAAAGGGTCGTATCCCAAGCCGCGACTCGGTAAAAATCAGACGCAAAACCGTCGAGCGCAACATCCCCTGTCTCACCTCGCTCGATACAGCCAACGCTCTCGCCGACTGTCTGAGAAGCCGTTATTCTCAGGTTAGCACAGAGCTTGTCGACATCAATAATATGAGAAGCGAGAAAATGAAACTAAAATTCACCAAAATGCAGGGAGCAGGTAACGACTACATCTACTGCTCGACCTTCGATCAGGAGATCAACAACCCCGAGGCTCTCTCCGTACGCCTATCCGACCGTCACTTTGGAATCGGCGGCGACGGCATCATCCTTGTATGTCCCTCCGATGTTGCGGACGCTAAGATGCGTATGTTCAATCTCGACGGCAGCGAGGGCAAGATGTGCGGAAACGGGATCCGCTGCGTGGGCAAATACCTGTTCGACCACAACATGATAGACGTGAATGTTAAGGATGAGATCACTATCGAGACCTTAAGCGGAATCAAGAACCTCAAGGCCTACACTCAGGACGGCGAGGTCACGGAGCTGAGGGTCGATATGGGCAAGGCCGAGCTCAACCCGAAGAACATTCCGGTAGAATGCTCAAAGGACAGAATGATCAACGAAAAGGTCAATATTGCCGGACAGATTTACAACGTAACCTGCGTTTCTATGGGAAATCCGCACTGCGTAGTTTTCGTAGACAATGTAGACGGCTTCGACATCGAAAAAATAGGTCCTCAGTTTGAGAACGACCCGATTTTCCCTGAACGCGTCAACGCCGAGTTTGTTAAAATCCTTAACGACCACACCATCAAAATGCGCGTATGGGAACGCGGCTCAGGCGAAACCTGGGCGTGCGGAACCGGCGCCTGCGCCGTAGCGGTAGCCGCCTGTGAGAACGGCTTCTGCAAGAAGGGCGAGGATATCACTGTCAAGCTCAAGGGCGGCGACCTCGTTATAAACTACACCGACGACACGGTTTATATGACAGGCGAGGCCGTCAAGACCTTTGAGGGCGTAATAGAAATCTGATAACGAAATGGCCGGGCGTTTGCCCGGCCTGTAGTTTTTTATTTGGATTTTGAAAAGAAGCCCTTCTTCTCTTCTTCGGATACCTCGTAGGATTTAACCTTATATCCGGCTTTCTCTATCGCGGCTTTCACGATCTCCGGGTCAAAGGGCGAGCTGCTGAGCACCACCGTTTCTCCGTCAGTACGCGAGGAGCTCACACTTTTGGTCTTAACCGCTGCTTTTACCGCCTCGTTTACGTGAGCCTCACAGTTGCCGCACATCATTCCCTCAACCTTAAATACTGTTTTTGTCATATCGATCTTCCTTTCATATTTATTCTGCCCATATTATACATAAATATTTTTAAAATGTCCATAGCTGTTTACACCCGAAAAACAATG
>CACYDK010000054.1 GCA_902773155.1 uncultured Ruminococcus sp. | reverse complement strand
TAATACAGCATGGGCTCAATACGTAAGCGCAGGCAAGCACGTGGGGAAGCTGTGAGGTAAAAGCTATCATTCGGTCGTGCTCCTCGGGATCAGTAATCCGGATCGAGCCAAAACCAATCTCAAGCGCAAGCTTCGAGAGAATGTCGACCGACTCCCTGTTCGCTTCACAAGGAACTATAATGTAACTTGCGCCGCAAAAAAGCTCGGGATCAGCTGATCCATAACCATTTGTCTCCTTGCCGGCCATAGGGTGAGCTCCTACAAACTCAAAACCAAACTTCTTCGATAGTTTAGTAAGCCTGGGACAAATCTCGCGCTTTATTCCCGAGGAATCCGCGACGACGCTTCCCTTTTTAAAATAATCTCCGTAATTAACGACGAATTCAACAGCAGCCTGAGGATATAACGCGATAATACTTACATCGGCTTTTTTGAGGCTTTCGAAATCGCCGATTTCGTCGATCGCGCCTTCGGACAGAGCCTTTTCGAGCGTCTCCCTCGTGCGGTTAAGTCCTATTATATGATGCGATGTGTATTTTTTCAGAGCTTTACAAAAGCTGCCTCCGATTATTCCCATACCGATTACAGCGATATTCATACGATCACCTTTTTCGATCAGTGTTTCTAAAAGTTATATTATGTAACGATTCAATATAACAGTATAAATTTTAGCACTTTAAAGCGCTGATGTCAAGTGTTCAAGACCTAGACGTATTCAGCGCGGACTTAGAATTCCTATGACGTATCCGGCAACTACTGACGAATTGAAATTACCGTCGACTTCTATCGTTGAGGCTCGTTTATAGATCGGGCGACGAACCTCGAGAAGCTCGCGAATACGCTCGTTCCGGTTTTCGACCTGAAGCAGCGGGCGTTTTTTGTCGTTTTTAAGCCGATCGCACAACTGATTCAAACAAACGTCTATGAAAACAATTCTTCCGGTTTTGCTCAAAACCTCAATATTCTCATCGAAGGTAAGCGTTCCGCCTCCGGCCGCTATTATCAGATTGTCGCGATCGGACAGCTCCCTGCACGCCTCTCGCTCAAGCCTGCGAAACTCATCCTCGCCGAACCTTTCGAAGATTTCCTTGACGCTGAGTCCGGTTTTCAACTCGATGTATCTGTCCATATCGATAAATTCCATTCCGGTTTTTTTTGAAACGATACGACCAATAGTAGATTTTCCGCAACCCATAAAGCCGCATAGAATTATATTTTTCATCTGTTTTCAAGCTCCCTTGCGGCGTCCGTACAAAGCCTCTCGATGTCCTTGGGATCATAAAACGAACCATCCCAATGCTCGTGAGCGACTACAGCCTGCCAAACGAGCATTGACATTCCGCCCCCGGCACGGCTTCCGAAGGACTTTGCCTTTTTTATCAGAACGGTTTCGAGCGGATTATATATGGCGTCGTAAACATTATTACATTTTTTGATAACCTCATCCCCCACCGGACAAATATCTGTTCTCGGCGACATTCCGACCGGAGTGGCGTTGATAAGCGTGTCGATATCTCCGCCAAGCTCCGAAAATTCACAGAAGCTCACCGTAGCAGCATTGAGCGAGGTCTTTATCTCGGATATCAGGGCGCGCGCCTTGTCGACGCTTCCGCTGCGGATCACAAATTCGACCGAAGCACCGTTCAAAAGCGCTTCATAGGCCATTGTACGGGCAACTCCGCCGCACCCGAGAATCACTACTCGTCCCGAAAGCGGGATCCCGGCGTACGAAAGCGCCTTAAGAAATCCGTCCGGATCAGTCGTAAATCCGGTGGAAACACCGTCTCTGTTACAAACAGTGTTCACGCTTCCGTAAAGCTTGGCCTTGGGATGGAGCTCGTCGAGAAAAGGAATAATGGCGGTCTTATGAGGAATAGTTATATTATAGCCGTCAAGTCCTTTTAATATGGATCTATATTGCTCGGAAAGCTGTTCGGCAGGAATATCGATAACTCCGTACTCAGCGTCCACCCCGGACAGCTCAAACAGCCTTTTATGTATAAACGGAGACATCGTATGTCCGATAGGATGTCCGATCACCGCGTATTTTCCTTTACTCATAATAATACCCCTATAAAAATTTTAACGCTGATAATACTCAAAAACATGCTTTTCCCGGGACTATTTTCGCTGTGGAGCAAGGTTTTTTCGAAAAAAAGTAAAATTTTTGAAATAATTATTGACAAAGCATTAAATAACTAATAATATAGACTGGTAACAACGATACATTTAGTTGTTAGTTGAGACCATTGTAGCAGAAAATCGTTCATTTGTCTATGGCGAGTCTGCTGAGATTTTTACAATAGGAGGAAAACAAAATGGTATTAGAGAAAGTTAAAGCTATTTTAGCTGAGCAGTTCGACGTTGATGAAGACAAGATCACCGAAACCACCGATCTTCAGGAGGACTTAGGCGCTGATTCTCTCGACGTTGTTGATTTACTTATGTCGATCGAGGATGAGTTTGAGATTGAAGTTCCCGACGATGAGATTGAGAACATCAAGACAGTAGGCGCTCTCGTTAACTATATCGAAGCTAATTCCTAATCGAAGATTCGCTGAGCCTGCCCTTTTCGGGCGGGCTCTTTTTTTCTTATAATATGGAAATATTATACTTGAAAAAGCTAATTATTTACTGTATAATAGTAATGTTATAAATTTTTCTGTCACAAAACGGAGGACAGCTATGGCTAAGAATAAAAAAATGGTCGAGGCTATAACAGGCCGCGACGAGGATTTTGCAAAATGGTATACGGATATCGTAAAAAAGGCTGAGCTCGTTGATTACTCGAGCGTTAAGGGCTGTATGGTATTCCGTCCCTACGGATATGCTATCTGGGAAAATATGCAGAAGGATATGGATCAGCGCTTTAAGGAAAACGGCGTTGAGAATGTATATATGCCTATGTTCATCCCCGAAAGCCTGCTTCAAAGAGAAAAAGACCACGTCGAGGGCTTTGCTCCCGAGTGCGCCTGGGTCACTATAGGCGGTCAGGAGGAGCTTACCGAAAAGCTCGCCGTCCGTCCTACCTCGGAGACCCTTTTCTGCGAGCACTATAAAAAGGTCGTTGAAACCTACAGAGATCTCCCGAAGCTCTATAACCAGTGGTGTTCGGTAGTAAGATGGGAGAAAACCACGCGTCCCTTCTTAAGAAATTCAGAGTTTCTATGGCAGGAGGGTCACACAATCCACGAAACCGCCGAGGAAGCAAAGGAGCTTACCCTTCGTATGCTCAAAGTTTACGAGGACTTCTACCGCGATACTCTCGCGATTCCCGCTGTGGTCGGTCAAAAAACCGAGAAAGAGAAATTTGCCGGCGCGGAGGCAACCTACACCGTCGAGTGCCTG
>CACYDK010000053.1 GCA_902773155.1 uncultured Ruminococcus sp. | reverse complement strand
GATTTTTAAAGACGCCGTTGAACGCGGAATAGAGGCTCGCTTCGTTATGCTCACCGAGGCTCAGCGCGAGAAGCTTGTTGAGCTGACCGGCTACGAGTTCGATTTCGAGGAGCTCGAGGGCGACGAGGACTACATCTACACAAACTACGACCTCTGCCTTTTGCCCGGAAAAAAGTACCACAGCAAGCGAAACCACATCTCAAAATTTGACCGCTCCTATCCCGACTGGAGCTTTAAGATCATTTCAAAGGACAACAAATCCGACGCGCTCAGGGTTGTAGAGCGATGGTGTGAAAACAACGGCGTCGACATCGAATCCTACAACGAGTATTGGGCTATCAGAGAAACCCTCGAGAATTACGAACAGCTCAAAATGCACGGCGGTGTGCTCTATGTGGACGACGCTCCCGTAGCGATGACCCTCGGCTCGGGCATTAACCTGACAACCTTCGACGTCAGCTTCGAGAAGGCTCTCGTCGAATACGACGGCTCTTACGCCAAGATCAATAACGAATTCGCCAAAACCCTTATAGGCTTCGAGTTTATCAACAGAGAAGAGGATATGGGGATAGAGTCGCTGAAAAAGGCCAAGCTTTCCTACCACCCCGTAGCGATTCTTAAGCGATACAGCGGAGTAAAAAATGATTGAGATTCGTGCTGTCGCGGAGAGCGACCGTGAAAATATAAAAAACCTGTGGAAGGCCTGCTTCAGCGACACCGACGAGGCCGTGGAGCTGTTTTTAAACAGTTACTATGAATTTGGATTTATCGCCTGCGAGGGGGACGAGCTTATGGCTATGCTCTTCCTGCTTCCGGCCAAGGTCAACGGGCGTGAGGCGCGCTATCTCTACGCCGCCGCCGTGGACGAAAAGTTCCGGGGGCTCGGGATCCTCCACGGACTTCTGCAGGGCGCGCTCGCGAGCACCTCGGCCGAGCTGTGCGTTACGCTTCCGGCGGACGAAGGGCTATATGACTATTACCGCGGACTCGGCTTTAAGCCCGTAACCTCCAACAAAGCGACGCTCACACGTGCCGAAGCGGCGGCTATCGCGAAGCCCTACGAGCTTACCGAGCTTGTTGTTGACGGCTACTGCGGAATAAGGAGCAGGTGCCTTAAGCGCGATTTCCTCTTTTTTGGCAACGCCATGATCGACTACGCCTTTAAGTACAACGAGCTCTACGGCGCGAAGGTTATAAAGAGCAATTACGGCTACGCTATCGCCGAGGAGCGCGGCGGCGTATGTTATGTGAGCGAGCTGATCAGCGCCGATGAAAACGCTCCCTATCTTCTGACAGATTTGCTCAGCGCGTTCGAAAGCGACACCTTCGTGTTCCACCTTTCGCCCGAGCAGAAATTTATAAAAAGCGAGCCCGAGCGCTTCGCTATGATAAAATATCTTACTACTTATAAACCCGAGACTGTTTACGTCGGGCTTACGCTCGACTGAGAGGAGAATTGACGTGATTTATCTTATGCTTGCAGACGGCTTCGAGATTACCGAGGCTCTTACAACCGTTGACGTGCTCAGAAGAGCCAAACTCGACCTGCTTACAGTGGGCGTTACCGGAAAAACCGTGACCGCCTCCGCTAAAATCAAGGTCGAGGCCGATATACTCCCCGACGAGGTAGAGCTCGACAAGCTCGACGCTCTCATCCTTCCCGGCGGTCTCGACGGTACCCGCAACCTTGACAAGTCCGAGTTCGTAGAAAAGCTTATAGCTTACTGCGTTGAAAACGAGAAGCTTATGTGCGCTATCTGCGCGGCTCCCTCGATTTTCGCTAAGAGAGGACTGCTCAACGGTAAAAACGCAACCTGCTATCCGGGCTGCGAGGTCAACGAGGACAAGGTGAACTTTACAGGCGAGCCGGCGGTGAAATGTGATAATTTCATAACCGGAAAGGGCGCGGGCTGTACGATACCGTTCGGTCTTATGATCGCTGCGGAGCTCAGCTCGCCAGAAATCGCGGCTCACGTTAAGGAGTCTATGCAATGCCCGTAAAGAACCTCAGGCAGAAGAAAAACGAGATTCGCACAAGGTATAAAAAACTGAGGGAGAACTATCCTCCCGACAAAAAGGCCGCGGCCGACCGCGCTATTGCCGAAAAACTCTTTGAACTTGAGGAATTTAAAAGCTGCAGGCTTCTGCTGGCTTTTATTTCCAAGGATATCGAGGTAGATACCTCGGCAATAATCACGCGCTCGCTGGAGCTCGGAAAACGCGTTGCGGTTCCGCGCTGCAACGACGACCAAAAAACAATAAGCTACTATTATTACAACTCGAGGGACAACCTCGAGGAGGGATTCTACGGACTGCTGGAGCCCAATGTCTCCCGTTGTGAAAGGGTCACAGATTTTTCCGGAGGGCTCTGCATAGTGCCCGGAATAGTATTCGACCGCGACGGATACCGTATCGGCTTCGGAAAAGGCTACTACGACCGGTTTGTGTATGACTTTGATGGAGTTACAGCCGGGATCTGTTACTCAAAATGCATGGTCCCCGAGCTTCCCAGGGGATATTACGACCGCCCGGTTAATCTTGTGATTACCGATAAATACACTTTGGATATAAGGAATAGGTAAGGTGGATAAAATGGCACGCGATGACAACAACTCTATCGACGAGCTTCGCCGCGAAAAGGTGAACAACTTCCATATGAATATCGACAGTGACGACCTCGCGGTCGGAGACCGCTACCGCGAGCTCGAAAACCTCGATGTTGAGGCTTCTCAGAGCATAAGCTCCTACTCGGACGACGACGTTAGGGAGCAGATGAGGCGCGATTCAAGATCTCATCTAAAGGCTAAGAACAGGGAGAAAAAGCGCGAGCAAAAATACATCGACCGCAAGAACACCCGTCGCTTCAGGCTTATTTGGTGGGGCTGCGTCGTGCTCGCCGGAATCGCTCTCGGACTCTTCGCGCTCGTAGGCGTGAGCGATATGCTCGCTATGAACAGAACCGCTCAGAATACTGTGACCGTTAAAATTCCCGAGAACCCGACCTTAGACCAGGTCAGCGCGGCTCTTAAGAAAAAGGGAGTTATCAATGAGGAGGGCTTCTTCTCGCTTTACGCCACTTTTACAAAAAGCACAGAATTCTCCCAGGGTAAGTATAAAATCGCTACTAATATGGACTACGAGGCGATAATAAACTATCTCCAGTCTATGTCAAACCGTACCGATACGGTCAAGATCACGATCACAGAGGGTATGAACGTCCTCGAGATAGCGAAGGCGTTAAAGGAAAAGAAGATCCTCGCCAATACGGATCGCTTCCTCGAGCTTTGCAATTCGGATTACTTCGACGAGGACTACAGCTTTATCCGCAATATAAAGAACCCCGACAAGCGCTATTACAAGCTCGAGGGCTATCTTTTCCCGGATACCTACGAGTGCTATATAAACGAGCGTCCGGAGCTCACCATTACAAGAATGCTCAACGACTATGAGCTCAGGATATACTCCGACCAGAACGTTGACGGTTACAGCAAGGCCGTAAACGTCAAAAAGCTGGTCAAGTCCTCTAAATACAGTATGAACCAGATCCTCACCATAGCCTCGATCATTCAGGCCGAGGCCGCCAACACCGAGGATATGTACTATATCAGCTCGATCCTTCGCAACCGAATTGAAAACGGCGCGGAGTACGGAGTCGCCCGTCTCGGACTCGACAGTACAAAGTACTACCCCTACCGAAGCGCCAAGACGGTGCCGGACGAGCTTAAAAAGACCTTCAAGAGCACCTACAATACCTACAAGTTCAACGGACTGCCGCCAGGACCGATCTGCAACCCCGGTATGCAGGCCATACTCGCCGCTATCAATCCGAACGATACCGACTACCTGTACTTCTGCCATGCAAAGGACGGCACTCCCTACTACGCCTCAACGCTTTATGAGCACGAGTACAATCTTTCGCTGATATGATAAAGCCCGAGATACTTTCGCCGGCCGGCGACCTCGAGTGTCTGAGGGCGGCCGTGAGGTTTGGCGCGGACGCTGTTTTTCTCGCGGGAAAGCAGTTCGGAATGCGTACCGCCTCGGCCAATTTCAGCGCGGAGGAGCTTAAAGAGGCGTGCGACTTTGCGCACGAAAACAACGTAAAAATACATCTTACCTGCAACACCCTGCCCCGCAACGACGAGCTCCGCGATTTGCCGGATTTTCTCGTTACGGCGGCTAAGGCCGGAGTGGACGCATTTATTATAGCCGATGTCGGCGTTATGTCTATGGCCGCTAAATACGCGCCGGAGGTCGCGCGCCACGTTTCCACACAGGCGGGAGTCACTAACTACGAGACCGCCCGTACGCTCTACGATATGGGCGCGTCGAGGGTCGTGCTCGCGCGAGAGCTTTCGCTTGAGGAAATCGCCGAGCTCAGGGCGAAAACCCCTAAGGAGCTCGAGATAGAGGCCTTCGTCCACGGCGCTATGTGCGTCTCCTTTTCCGGAAGATGTTTGATATCAAGCTATATGACAGGTCGCGACGCCAACCGCGGCGACTGCGCTCAGCCGTGCCGCTGGAAATACCACCTCTTTGAGCAAAACCGCGAGGGTCAGTATTTTCCGGTCGAGGAGGACAGCGGCGGAACCTTCCTGTACAATTCACGCGACCTTTGTATGATCGAGCATATTCCCGAGCTGGTAAAGGCAGGGATATCGAGCTTCAAGATCGAGGGAAGGGCTAAATCGAGCTATTATGTAGCCGTAACCACAAACGCTTACCGCCACGCGGTAGACGAATATATGAAGGATCCCGAGGGCTTCGCGCTTCCCTCATGGATAAAGGCCGAAACCGAAAAGATAAGCCACCGTGAATACAACACCGGCTTTTACTTCGGTTACGAGCCCGGACAGGTGACCGACAACGGCGGTTATATCCGCGGCTATGACGTCGTCGCGTTCTGCGAGGACGGCAACGGCGCCGAAAGCACGATCACCCAGCGCAACAAATTCCTCGTCGGAGACGTCCTCGACGTACTTCCTCCGGGAGGGATCCCCTTTGACGTCCGCGTTGAAAGGCTCGTAAACGAGCTCGGCGACGAGGTCGAAAGCGCTCCGCACGCGATGGAGCGTCTCACTTTGTTTACGGATCGTCCGGTTCCGCCGGGCTCCGTGCTCAGAAAAAAGCGTAACTAATATTAAGGAGAGATTATAGAAATGGAATGGACAGGACTTAACGAGTTAAGAGAAAAATTTCTGTCATTTATGGAGAGCAAGGGTTGTTTAAGACTCCCCTCGTTTTCGCTTATCCCCAAAAACGACAACAGCCTTTTGCTTATAAACAGCGGTATGGCTCCGATGAAAAAGTATTTCACCGGAGAGATCACCCCTCCGCGCACAAGGGTCACAACCTGCCAGAAATGTATCCGTACTCCCGATATCGAGGAGGTAGGTATTACCGACCGTCACGGTACGTATTTTGAAATGCTCGGAAACTTCTCCTTCGGCGATTATTTCAAGAACGAGGCTACGGCATGGGCTTGGGAATTTTTCACGGAGGTTCTCGATATTCCTAAGGAAAAGCTCTATATTTCGGTTTATGAGGACGACGACGAGGCCTACGATATCTGGACGAAAAAGG
>CACYDK010000052.1 GCA_902773155.1 uncultured Ruminococcus sp. | reverse complement strand
GCATTCTCTAGCGAGAACGGCACCCCTTTTGTCAGCCTGTGGCTGACATTTCCCCCAGCGGGGGAATTTCCTTTAAAAAGGGGTACATTTGTTGTCACTCAGAAAGAGCTATTTATAATGATTATAATTCTTAATTCTTACTTCTTAATTCTTAATTGATCAGGCGGCTATGGCTCCACGGGCTCCGTGGCTCCTTATAAGCAAGTGTATTGATATGGTTTATTCCGACCCGCCGTTGATGATGCTTTCTGTTAAGCTTGACGTTTCCAAAGGCGGCTATGGCTCCACGGGCTCCGTGGCTCACCGCAATGTGATAGGTATGTGAAATCGCAATGAAAGTTTTGAAAAAAAGCCCACAAGCCCGGGTTTTTGTAGTATAATACAATTACTAATTCTGCGCCGATATCACGCGGCGCAAAAAATATGACACAATAAGGAGTGATGATCGTGGTTGAGGTCAAAAACCTGACTAAGCGTTACGGAAATACGACCGTAGTGGACGATATCAGCTTTACCGTGAACACCGGCGAGGTGCTCGGCTTTCTGGGACCAAACGGCGCGGGAAAGTCCACGACCATGAATATGATAACCGGATATATTTCCTCTACCGCCGGCACAGTTACAGTCGACGGCAACGAGATCCTCGATAATCCGCGCAAGGTAAAAAGCAGTATCGGGTATCTTCCCGAGATACCGCCGCTTTACGTCGATATGACCGTTCGCAAATACCTGCGCTTTATGTTCGACCTAAAGAAGGTCAAGCTTCCGAGAGACGAGCATATCGACGAGGTCATGCGACTCGTAAAGATCTCCGACGTATCGGAGCGCATTATCAAGCATCTTTCAAAGGGATATCGCCAGCGCGTAGGCTTTGCTCAGGCCTTGCTCGGAAATCCGCCGGTGCTCATACTCGACGAGCCCACCGTAGGACTCGACCCCAAGCAAATCATCGAGATCCGTAACCTGATCAAAAGCTTGGGTAAAAAGCACACCGTTATTTTTTCGTCTCACGTGCTTTCCGAGATATCGGCAACCTGCGACCGCATCATCGTTATCTCCAACGGAAAAATAGTAGCCGACGCAAAGTCCGACGAGCTCAGCACCTCTATCACAGGCGAGCAGAAGCTCAACCTCGACATCGAGGGCTCTCAGGGCACGGTTCTCGACGCGCTCAAGGTGATCCCCGGCGTGATCAAGATCCGCAAAACCGCCGACCTCGGAAATAACGTAGGACGTTATATCGTAGAATACAAGAACGGCGTCGACATCCGCCGCGACGTTTTCCGCTCAATGGCGACCGCGGGCGCGGTCATCCTGAATATGGAGAACGGCAACGAAACCCTCGAGGACAGCTTCCTCAAGCTCGTAAGCGAGGATCAGACCAGAGAAGCCGGAGGAGTGAAATAATGAGAGCAATACTTAAAAGGGAGCTCAGCTCCTACTTTAACTCCGCGATCGCCTATATCGTTATGGCGATGTTCTTTGGATTTTCGGGCTACTTCTTCGTGGGGACCTGCTTTGTCGGCAACACCTCGTCGCTCAGCCCGGCGTTCAGCAATATTTTTGTTATCATCGTGTTCCTTACTCCGATCATCGCGATGAAAACCTTCAGCGAGGAAAAACGCCAGCATACCGACCAGGCGCTGTTCACCTCGCCCGCGAGCCTTCCGAGGATCGTGCTCGGAAAATTCCTCGGCGCGTTCATCCTGTACGCGGTCTGCTGTATGATCTTCGTGGTCTACGCGCTGATCATCTCGATCTTCACAACCCCCGACTGGGCGGTTATACTCTGTACAATAATCGGCCTACTGCTTTTAGGCGGAGCGCTCATAGCGATCGACGTGTTCATTTCCGCTCTGACCGAGAGCCAGGTCATCGCCGCGGTTGTCGGAATGGCCGTCGGACTCGTCGCCTATATGATGAGCTCGATAGTATCGATGATAGAGGTTGAGTGGATCTCGAACGCGCTTTCCGCGATCGCCTTCACAAACTACTACTCTACCTTTACATACGGAATCCTCGACCCCTCGGGAATAGTATTCTTCCTGAGCGTAACCGCGCTTTTCCTGTTCTTTACCGTGCGCGTATTCGAGAGAAAACGCTGGAGCTGAGGAGGATAATATAATGAAAAAGAAAAAGAGCCTTAAGGCTTTTCTAAAATCGCGCAAGGCTAAGCGCGGAGCGACCGCCGCGGCAATCACCGCGCTCGCGGTGGTTATCGTGATCCTTATAAACGTCGCCGTCGGCCTGCTTGCCGAGCGTTTTCCGAACATCCAGCTCGATATGACGTCCTCAAGATCATACGAGCTTCAGGACGACACGATGACATATCTCTCTCAGCTCGACAAGGATGTGACCATTTACGTCCTCACAAGCGAGAAAACCTTCAAATCCGGAATGAACGCCTATCAGGGCGCGCAGTATTTTGTACAGGCCGACGCCCTGCTCAAAAAAATGGGAGCGATGGATCACGTTGAGCTGAAATTCGTTGACCTCTCGCGCAACCCAACCTTTACCAATAAGTACGAGAACCTCGACTGGAACGCCAGCAGCAACGCGAACCTCGTAATTGTTGAGAGCGGCGATAATTACACCGGCCTCGCACTCGACGAGTGCTTTACCTACGACAGCGAGACCCTCAGCTACTACGGCTACTACGTATACACCGAGTCGAAGATCGAGCAGGCGGTAATCACCGGCGTGCTCGACGTGACCTCCGACGAAAAGGTCGGCGTCGAATTCCTGACCGGACTCGGAGAGTCGGAGGACGGCTATTCCGCGCTCAAAACTCTGCTCAAGCAGAACGCCTACAACGTTACCGACACCAACATCAACACCTCTAAGCTCAGCGAGGACAGCAGCGTCGCCGTGCTCTACGCTCCGACCGTCGATCTCTCCGAGAAAGCCGCCGACAAGCTCGAAAAATGGCTCGACTCCGACGGCGAAAGCGAGAAAACCCTAATTTACATCCCGATCGATATAAAGGTCGACACACCTAACCTCGACGCGCTTCTAAAGGAATACGGCCTTAAGGTCAGCGACGGACTTGCCTTCTGCACCTCGTCCGACTACTACATCAACAACAACTACACCTTCCTCACGGATTACGCCGACACTGATTATGTCGCCGATCTCAAGAACTCGCGCGTCAGCACGATAGTGTATTACACGCGCAACGTTGAGCTCACCGACGACAGCAAGGCCAAGGCGCTGCTCACGACCTCGTCCGGAGTAGGAGTCATTCCCTTCGACGTAGACACCACCGAGCTCACCAACGATGACATCGACAAATACTACATCTCCGGCGGAGTCAATCCTGCCGCTCTGGGCTCGCGCTCCAACACCGCCGACAGTATGTCGCACATAGCGGTGTTCGGTTCGCCCTATATGTTCTCAAAGACCTTCCTCTCGACAACCTCCTTCAACAACGCCAATTACATCATCAATTTCTGCAACACCATTACCGACCGCGGCGATATGGGTATCACAATAAACTCCGCGTCGATCGACCGCAAGGAGCTCGGCGTTAACAACGCCGCTACGGTCTACGCGATGGGAATAATCTTCATCGCCGCTATACCGATCATCGTTCTGATCATCGGACTTATTATGTATATCCGCAGGAGGAACAAGTGATGAGCGAAAACAAAGAGCCCGAGATAATTGTTGAAGATCAGGAAAAAGACGATCTGCTCGAAAAATTCGAGCAGCCCAAGGCCGCTTCCAAGCCCAAGGGCAAGAACGGTAATTTCCTTATATTAATAGTATGCCTTATCGGCGCGATACTCCTCGGCGTTATAATCACCCTGCTCCTGCTTCTTCCCAAGGACTCAGAGACCAAGGACTACATCTCCGGAACCGCTCCCGTAAAGGCGACGGTCGGCGAGGATAAGGTTCATCAGGCCGAGCTCGAGACCTCCGCGGACGGAAAAATCTCCGAAAACGGAAGCGGAACCCTGATCGAAAAGGTTCCGGCCGAGATCAAAAAGATCGAAATCGAAAACGAGGGCGGCAGCTTTACCGTGACCTCCTACACCCCGAAAAACAAAAAGGGCGAGACCGACACGACCGAGTACACCCTCGTGGGCTTTGAGGGCTTCGACCTGCAAACCGGCGCGCCCGATGAAATCGCGAACGTCTGCGCAAACCTCACCTTCTCGTCCGTAAGCTCCGAGGACGCCACCGGCAAGCTTCAGGATTTTGGACTTGACAATCCCCGAAGCATCGCGACCGTGACCTATACCGACAAGACAAAGGCCGTGTTCAAGGTCGGCGCCGAGGCTCCGCAGGGACTCGGTACCTACGTAATGTTCGGCGATAAAAACACGGTCTATCTCTGCGGCACCGAGGCCGTTGAGCCGCTTCTGTTCTCAGTCAACGACCTGATAAGTCTCGCGATCAACGACGCGGCCTCCGACAACGACTCAACAGACGCTAAGACCGTGAATATTTCCGGAACGGCCTTCCCGAGCGGTATCAAGCTCAAGCTGAACTCCGACACCGAGCACATCGCAAACAAATATCTGCTCGTTTCGCCGGTTTCGGCCTACGCGGACGACACCGCCTCCGGCGAGATCACCGGCGCGCTCCGTGGTCTTTACGCCGACAGCGTTCGCTTTGTAAACCCGACCGCCTCTCAGCTGAGCTCAGTCGGGCTCGACAATCCCTACGCCGTTGTTTCGGCGACGTTTTCGGATATCAGCGTCAAGCTTCTGGCCTCAAAGCCCGATTCCGAGGGCAACGTCTGCATTATGAAGAGCGGCGGAAATGTTGTATACAAGATGAAATCCGCTTCTCTCGGATGGGTCACGACAAACGTCGACAAGCTGATTTCCGACTATGTTCTCAACGCGGAGCTCGCTTCTCTCAGCGGACTTAAAATCAGCGCCGGCGGCGAATCCTATAAATTCGACATCAAAACCACCGTCACAAAGACCACCAACGACGAGGGCGAGGAGACCTCGAGCTCGAACACTGTCACGACCGTCGGCGGCGAGGAGCTTGACGAGGGTAATTTTGAGACCTTCTACCGCAACCTGTCTCTGCTTACAAAGGCCGAAAACACCGTTGCAAAGCCCTCCGGAAAACCTGCGCTTTCGGTGACCTATGTCTACGAAAAAGGACGCAAGGCTGACTCCGTCGAGTTCTACAAGAGCTCCGGAAACAAGTACGTCGTCACCGTAAACTCCGCGCCCTCCGGCACCGTTTACGCCAACTACGTTGAAAAGCTTATAAAACAGGCCTCCTCAGCGGCCGTCGACAAAACCGTAAAATCCTTCTGGTAACCACGGAGCCCGTGGAGCCAAAGCCGCCTTTGGAAACGTCAGGTTTACTAGAAAGAACCATCAACGGCGGGTTTGACGTTAGCAGAACGGTAGGATCGCTGAGTCACGGAGCCACCGCGGCCAAAGCCGCCCACGGAGCCCGTGGAGCCATAGCCGCCTTTGGAAACGTCAGGATTGACGGAAAACATCATCAACGGCGGGTTTGACGTTAGCAGAACGGTAGGATCGCTGAGTCACGGAGCCACCGCGGCCGTAGCCGCCCACGGAGCCCGTGGAGCCAAAGCCGCCTTTGGAAACGTTAGGTTCAACGGAAAACATCATCAACGGCGGGCGGGGAGCCCCCGCGGCCGTATCCGCCTTTGGAAACGTTATGTTTACTAGAAAGAACCATCAACGGCGGGCGGTGAGCCACCGTGGCCAAAGCCGCCTTTGGAAACGCTGGGTTTAACGGAAAAATTGATCAACGGCGGGTTTGACGTTTTAGGAGAACGGCAAGAAAAATATAATATTCATAAAACTATGGTCGGGAAGCCGCATAACTTGGCTTCCCGACCATTTTTATACTATTATTAATTACAAAGTATCAGTTAAACGACCTCAAGCTTAAAGCTTAACTTTATGCCGTTTGTTTTGATACTGATCTTAGCCTTCCCGGCCTTGATCGCCTTGATAACGCCCTTAGCGCTCACCTTAGCCACGGAGGTGTTTGAGGAGGCGAATTTCGCCGTTCCAACCTGACCCTTGATCTTGAGCGTGAAGGTTTTGCCCTTCTTAAGGGTTTTGGGGGTCGATTTAAGAGACGGGTTCTTGACATTAACCTTGATTTTTTTGCTGATGCCGTTATTCTTGACCTTGATCACGGCCGTGCCCTTCTTAACTCCCTTGATAACTCCCTTAGAGTTGACCTTTACGATTTTTGTGTTCGAGGACTTGTACGAGGTCGCGCCCTGGGCGTTGGAGATCTTCACGGGCAGCTTGGCCTTACCGGCAACATAAACCGCGGCCTTGCTCTTTGTGAATTTGATCTTAGTTTTGCCGGTTATTATCTGAATCGTGGTATCCTTCGAAAGAGTGTGGAACTTCGAGTTAGAGAAGGTATAGATATCTTCGAGCTTTCCGGTGATCCCGAGGTTGTCGCAGTCGTTCAAAACCTTGAACTTAGCGGTGACAACTACCTTGTCGGAGCCGAGCCGATAGTCCGAGACCGAGGTTCCGTTAAAGAGAATGGGATTTTTCTTTACGTTACAAAACATATCGGGAACGCTCGGAGCCTTAAAGCTTCCGGAAACAAGGCTCAAGTTGCTTCCGTAGCCGAGCTCGCCCTGAAGTCCCGTAAAATTCGTAATACTCTTCGACGCTACCAGGTTTACCCTGATCACCTGTCCCTTGGAATATTTTGAAGCTGCCGAGGCGGAAACAACGCCGAGCGAAAGCGTGAGCAGAGCCGCCAAGGCAATAGAAATAATGCGTTTCATTTGATATACTTCCTTTTTATGATTTTTCGGCCGGAGTCCTTCTCCTGCCGTTTTTTAGCAGTTTTTCGTCAATCTTAAAGCGTTTGAACACCGCGATCGTGACCAAAGCGCACAGAGTGCCGAGCAAAATACCGGCGATCACGTCGGTCGGATAATGGTGATACAGGTAGAGCCGTGAAAAAGCAACCATCGAGGCGAGTACAACGCCAGCGATACCCAGCCTTTTGTCCGAGTAAAACAGGCTTACCGCAAACGCGAACGCCGCGCAGGAATGTCCCGACGGGAAGCTGTAGCCCGAGGGCAGAAAGGGCAGCTCAAACGGCATAGGGTAACCGTGAATAAGCTCATAATCTACAAACGGACGCGGTCGGCAGAAAAAGTGCTTAAGCGCGAGCTCGCCGACCAGAGCTCCGATAAGCATCGCGACAAGTCCCGCGGCCGCGCCCCTGCGTGTTTTTCGGGGAATAAGCAGAAGCAGGCCGATAACGATAAAGCCGAGCCCCTTTTCGCCGAAAAAGGTGAGTCCCGACATTATAACGTCGAGAAAATCCGAGCGCATATGCTGTTGTATGAGATCCAGAACCGATGAGTCGAACGGAATAAAAATATTAAACATGATCGCACCCCTTTACCGGACAATTATAACACACTTATTTTGTTTTGTATAGATGTGTGATACAAAACTTTTATGAAAACATTTTAGATTTTCGGCAGTTTTGTATTGACATAAACCCCCAAAATTGATATAATTATTCTTGCGTTTATGGACCATTAGCTCAGTTGGTTAGAGCACTCGGCTCATAACCGAATGGTCCGGGGTTCGAGTCCCTGATGGTCCACCATTAGATTTGAGAGCAGAACACCTCACGGTGATCTGCTCTCAAACTATATAGGGAAGTGGAACATCAGGGACTCGAACAGGGCGTACCTTCGTCGTCTGCGACTTCTGTTCACTGCGATTAAGTAATTAATCGCGACGTGAACACCGTCGCTCCTCCTCTCCCCAAAAAGAGGAACTTTTTGGGGATCCCCTTTATTTTCTGCGCGCAAATCACAGGTAAAATCGCTCCGGTGAAGCGATTTTAGCCCGCCGCGTAGAAAAAACTTTTCCAAATCCACACGCCGCAACAAGCGAGGTAAAAGCTCTCGTATTAATGAACATACTGATGGTCCACCAAAACAGAGCAAATCCGAAATCGTCATCTTAGGTGACTGTTTCGGATTTCTCATTTTCCGAAATTTTATTAAATAATTTGGCAACAATCGTTTTATT
>CACYDK010000051.1 GCA_902773155.1 uncultured Ruminococcus sp. | reverse complement strand
GTCTTTCCAGCGAACACTCCTCCCTCTGATTTTTTCTCGGAGGGCTTCATCTTTAGACCGAGGGACTTAAGCTCATCAATCAGCTTTTCGGTCTCCGGGAGCGAAAAATACTGAACGACAGCTTCGGCCATTACCTTTCCGTAGCCGTCTATTGTAAGTATATCGTCCGACTGAGCTTTCATAATATCCTCAACGGTTGAGAATCTTGCGCAAAGAAGCTGAGCCGCTTTTAACCCGATATGCGGGATTCCAAGCGCGAAAATGAGACGATACAGTTCATTTTCCTTAGATTTTTCTATTGCGGAAATAAGATTGTTAGCAGATTTTTCTTTTTTCTTCTCCAGAGTTAGGATTTGCTCCGGCGTAAGGCGATAAAGATCGGCAGGCGAATTAACCAATCCGTTTTCTGACAACTGTTCGAGCACAGCGGGACCAAGTCCATCGATATCCATAGCGTCTCTGCTTACAAAATGAATAAGGTGGCGCATAAGCTGAGCCGGGCAGTCTGTGTTTGTACAGCGTATCGCGGCCTCGCCCTCTTCTCTGACGACAGGGCTTCCGCACGAGGGGCAAAGCTTTGGAAAAGCGAAGGGCTCAGAGCTTTCGCCGTGCTCAACAACCGAAAGCACCTCCGGGATGATCTCTCCGGCCTTTCGAATCAGCACCCTGTCTCCAACGTTTATTCCCTTTTCGTTGATGAAATCAATATTGTGGAGGGTTGCGCGACTAACGGTCGTGCCGGCCAGAAGCACAGGCTCAAAATTACCTACAGGAGTCAGCACACCGGTACGGCCGACGTTGACCTCGACCGAAAGGAGGGTCGTGACCTTCTCCTCCGGAGGGTATTTATAGGCCTCAGCCCAGCGCGGAAACTTTGCGGTGGACCCTAATAATTCTCTTACAGAAAAATCATCCACCTTTACTACGGCTCCGTCGATCGCGAATGGGTATTCTCCCCTGTTGTCGCCTATACTTTCGATCGCCTTGATCACATCCTCGATATTATCGTAGCGATTGTGAAAAGATACCGGCAGTCCGAGAGATTTAAGATAATCTAATGACTCCATATGAGAGTTTATATTTATGCCCTCTGCTTGTTGGATATTGAACACAAAAATATCCAGCGAACGCTCGGCGGTTATTTTGCTGTTTTTCTGTCTGAGCGAACCTGCGGCGGCATTGCGGGGATTCTTAAAGGGCTTTTCGCCGTTGTCCTCCTGCCTCTCTATAAGCTTTTCAAAGCTCTGAAATGACATATAGACCTCGCCTCTCACCTCGAGAAAGGCCGGGGCGTTTTTAAGCCTGTGCGGCAGGGATTTAATTGTTAGAATGTTATCGGTAACGTCCTCACCGGTGTTTCCGTCTCCGCGTGTAGAGCCGCGTACCAAAACTCCGTTTCGGTATTCGACCGACACGGAGAGTCCGTCGAATTTCGGTTCAACAACGTATGAGGGCTTATCTGTTACCTCTCTTACCTTTCGGTCAAAATCGCGGAGCTCGTCGTAGGAAAAGCTGTCGTGCAGACTCATCATCGGAACGGTATGAGCTACCTGTGAGAACTTAGCGCCGGCCTGTCCGCCGACCTTGCGGGTTGGAGAATCCGGAGAGATGAGCTCGGGATACTCTTCCTCAATATTTTCAAGCTCCCTGAGCAAAGCGTCGTAGGTGAAGTCGTCTATCTCAGGGTTATCTTTATTGTAATATAAGTCGTTGTGATAATTGAGCTCTTCGATCAGCTCTTTTGATCTGAGCCTTGCTTCTTCAAAATCCATAAATCACCTTTTGTTGACCTCAGAGGTTCCCTTTTCTCTGATAAAGGTAGACTCGAGGTCGGCCAGATGCAGCTTTACCGCGAGCGGGTAAAGATTGTAGGCCTGAGAAATGGTATTGCTGTTCTTGTCGCCGAATTCTCCCATATGCCAGCGAATAGCCATTGCCTCGTCCAGCTTGAGTCTCATAAAACGTTCAATCAGGAAAACTGATTTTTCGCCATGCCCAAACGGATAGCTGTCCTCGATCGCGTAATAAGGAACCTTTTCCCAGCGGCCGGTTTCCTCATTCTTGACGTTTCGGGTGCTCACCTTGTAGAACTGAGCCTTGCAGAGATCGTGCAGAAGCGCGCATATCGCGAAGCTCTCCATACTGTCGGTTTCCTCGTCAAAATGCTTTTCAACCATTGTGTTGTAAACGCTGACGGAATGCATTACAAGTCCGTGCTCGCAGGCGCAATGGTAGCGCGTGCTCGCCGGAGCGTCAAAGAAATCAGTTTTCTCGAGCCATTCCAGAAGTCTTTCGGAGCCCGCGCGTGTGATATGCTCCTTGTATATGCTGATAAATTCGTCTTTAGCGGTCATTTTTATCTTACCTTTCAATTGCGGGTTTATTCATTACATAAGCGACTCGTCGTAAACCGCCCTCTCTCCGCCGACAAACCGCGGACGGGTGCGCGCGCAGATAATACCGGCTTCACCGATTTTGTTCATTGACAAACGAACCGGGACGGCAACCTCCTTAAGATGCATACCGATAAGCGTTCCGCCGACATCGATACCGGCGTCAGCCTTTACCCTTAGCACAAGCACAGGTGAGTCAAAATGTCTGTAGGCGGCTGTCGCGCTGCTTCCTCCGGCCTTAGGCTGAGGAATGGCGTTTACGATTTCGAGACCGTGCGAAAGCGCGTACTCACGCTCAACAACAAGAGCGCGGCCAAGATGCTCGCAACACTGTGCGGCTAAATAGATACCCTTATCCCTTAAAAACGGATAAAGCTCGTCATAAATAGCCTCGGCGCACTCATACTGAGAGTTGTTTCCAATAACTGAGCCGATGATCTCGCTGGTGGAACAGCCGAACACGATCAAATCTCCTTTTTTTAATCCGGCCTTTTCAATTAATTCCGAAAAAGCCGTGAGCGCCTGAGCGCATATTTCTTTATACATATTCATCACCAACTTGTATTATACTATGATTCTGCTAAAAATAAAATAGCCAAGAGGAATTTAAACGAAAAAAATCGGCTCATGACAAAAGCCTTGAGCCGAAAACTTATCAGTCGGTTGTGTACGGGAGAAGAGCCACCTGACGAGCGCGCTTGATAGCGGTCGTGAGCTCTCTCTGATGTCTTGCGCAGGTGCCTGTTACACGGCGGGGTAAAATCTTACCGCGCTCACTCATATAACGGCGGAGACGAGCAATATCCTTATAATCGATAGACTCGACCTTATCTACACAAAAAGCACAAACTTTTCTGCGGCCTTTTCTGCCGCGGATAGGACGATCTGCCATGATCATTTTCTCCTTTCAAAAATTAGAAGCTTTCTATTTATTCCAATATGGAATTAAGAATCAATTAAAACGGTAAGTCATCATCGTCTACCAATTCCTGAAAATCGGAGTTGGAGCCGCTCTGATAACTCGGAACAGGCTGGACGGGCGCCTGAGGAGCCGCAGGTGCAGCAGGCTGAGCATAGCCCTGAGAGTAAGCCTGGTTGTAGGCAGCGCCATAGGAAGAGCTTCCGTCACGGCGTTCGCCGGTAAAGCTTACGTTATCGGCTACAACCTCTACCACATAGCGGTTAGTGCCGTCCTTTGCCTGATAGGTACGGGACTGAAGCTGTCCTTCAACCGCTATAAGCGAGCCCTTGCCGAAATAACGGCACACAAACTCAGCGGTCTGACGCCAGCAGACGATGTCAATAAAATCGGCCTTGCGCTCTTCACCGCTCTTGACGTAATTGCGGTCTACCGCAATACGAAAGCTTGTAACGCTAACGCCTGAGGCTGTTGTCTTAAGCTCGGGATCAGCTACTAATCTACCCATTAAAATAACTCTGTTCAACATAATTTTCTTCCTTTCATTCGCTAAAAGCGTACCTTTGATTATTCACCTTTCTTAATGATCATAGAACGAATAACGCCGTCAGTGATCTTGTAAATACGGTCGAGCTCTGCCGGGAACTCAGCTTCGGACTCAAAGTTCATAAGAACATAGTAGCCTTCGCTCTCCTTGTTGATAAGATAAGCGAGTCTGCGCTTACCCCATTCATCAACATTCTGCAGAGTACCGTGCTTTTCGATTAAAGCCTTGAACTTCTCGATAAGAGCCTGGATGCCCTCTTCGCCCTGCTTTAATGAAAAAATCATTACTGTCTCGTAATTGGACTTTACTGCCACGTTGAACACCTCCTTCTGGACTTAATGGCGGCTTTCGCCGCAAGGATCTGCTTGAAAAGTATCAAACAATAGAATTATATCATAAATTCCTGATTTGTCAAGAATTTATTCGCTAACAGCAGGCTCATTAACGGTTTCACGCTCCGGCTCTTCCGCGGCTTTTTCGCCGGACATTTCGTCCTGAAGCGTTTCGGGTTCGGATTTTTTAGGTTCCTGCTTTTTCTCGGGGAGAGTTCCTCCGCACTTTAAGAAGCTGTGACCGTCGACGAGAATCAGCGCTGTCATCGGCGGTATACTGATGGAATTGCCGTCGAGATGTTTGATCTGCTCGGTTCCTGCGCGGTCGCCGTCCGCTATAACAACCCACGATTCGGGAAGAGTTATATGAGATTTCAGGGTAATCTTAGCGGGCTCATTGCCGTTGTTGAAGGCGATCGCCATCATATCCCACTCGCCGTGGGTGATATTCGGAACAGTATACGCGATACAGCGGCCGTCTGTCTCAAAATAAGTATTGTTAACAGTAACCGTAGTCGCCTCGCGAAGCGGTGAAAACAGTTTTCTTATTTCGATAAGACCTCTGTAGTAGTTTACAAGGTTTCTGTACTTTCTTGTTCTCGTCCAGTCGATCGCGTTTACCGACAGCGGCGATTTATAGCTGTTGTGGTCACCGTGCTTTGTTCTTGCCATTTCCTCACCGGCTAAGATGAAGGGTGTGCCCTGAGATGTAAAAACAAGAGCTGCTGAAAGCTTGTTCATAGCGAGAACGTGCTCATCGGTCGAATCGTAGTCGTCCATACCGCTGGATTTAAGGAGCTTATCCCATAGCGTAAGGTTATCGTGAGCAGAGTTGTAGGTGATGCACTGGGTAGGCTTCTTAGCCCATTTTAGGAAGGTTGAGGACGAGCAGGCGAGAATGCCGGAAATAACGTAATAAATGTTGTGATTATTGCCCTGGATATAGCCTATGGAGGAATCGTCGTTGTTGCCCTTGAGAGCGTTTCTGAACGAATCGTTAAACATCGCGACTCTGGAGCTTAGCTTATAAGCGTTTTCCTTAACACAGGCGTCGTCGAAGGCGATACCGTTTTCGCCGAGATCCGCGGTCCACGGCTCGCCGTAGATAAGGATCCTCGGGTCGATCTCGTCGAGGGTAAGACGCACAAGGTTCATTGTGGTAGTATCTATACATCCCATAAGATCGAAACGGAAACCGTCGATATGATATTCATTGGCCCAATACGCGACGGAATTTACGATAAAGTTTCGAGCCATAGGCTTTTCGCTCGCGAAAACGTTTCCGCAACCGGAGGAATTAAGATAACGGTCGCCGTATTTTCTATAGTAATAATCCGGAACAGTACGATTGAAGCACGAATCAATAGAGCTCGTATGGTTGTAAACTACGTCCATTATAACGCCGATTCCTGCGTCGTGAAGAGCCTTTACCATTTCCTTGAACTCTCTGATTCTGGTGTTACCGTCGTAGGGATTTGTGGAATATGAGCCCTCGGGAACGTTGTAGTTAGCGGGATCATAACCCCAGTTATAACCCTCGCCGGAGGCCTCGTCTACGGAATCAAAGTCGTATACGGGATTAAGATGAACGTGCGTCACACCGAGCTTTATAAGGTAATCGAGACAGGTAGGTCTTTTACCCTCTCCGTTAACTGTGGTTCCCTTTTCGGTAAACGCGAGGTATTTTCCTCTGTGCTCGGGGGAAACGCCGGAGCTGGGACTTCCGGAGAAGTCGCCGACATGGACCTCCCAAATCACTGCGTCGGTGGGATATTTTACGTAAACATGTTTATCCTCATTCCAGCCCTCGGGGTCGGTACTCTTCATATCGCAAACCATCGAGCGTCTGCCGTTTACACCCAAGGCCTTTGAATAAACATCCTGTGTTTCCTGAGTCTTTCCGCATACCGTTACAAGGTATGTATAGTAAAGATCCTTTAAATCACCGAACACGGTAACACACCAAACGCCTGTGTTCGGGTCGAGCTTTAGCCCGTAGCTTTCGAGCTTTTGAGCTCCTTCCTCGGAGTCGGAGCCGGTTTTATAAAGCTGAACGCGCACATTAGCCGCATCGGGCGACCAAACCTTAAATACTGTGCGGTCATTATAATACGTACAACCAAGGTCGTTGTTGTTATAATTCATCATAAATACTCTTTTCCCCCAGATTAAAAAATGAATTAAAAACCAGCGTATTTTTCAAGAGTCCTTTGGAACTCCGCGATAATCTCAGGATAGTTGACATAGGATACGTCAAGATCTACATCGTTACTAATACCTTCCACAGTGCCCGTGCTCGAATACTGCCACATTGAGAAGCTGTGATTGTAGTACTCATAAGCCGAGGTTCCGTCGATGTAATGCGCTATCCAGAAATCCCACTTATTCCCCAAGGATGAGGAATCCATAAAATCATCATAAATCGAAGTCGAGGTATAAACGCCCGGATAATAGCCTCCGCGTTTGATGTATTTGCAGAAGGTATCTATCATTTCGGTGTTCTCCTCGATCCTGTCATAAGACAAAAGCTCGGGATACTCGAAATCGAAAAAGACCGGATATGTAAAGCTCTTCCCCTGTATATATTCCAAAACCTCTTCTGCGTCGGCCTTTGCCTCGGCTGAGGTTAACGAATAGGTGTAAAAATAACAGCCGATATCGAGTCCGGCGGCTGCGGCCGCCTTGTAG
>CACYDK010000050.1 GCA_902773155.1 uncultured Ruminococcus sp. | reverse complement strand
CTACGTTAACAGAGGGATGAAGTCTGAGACCGCCCTTGTAGGGTCCGATAGCGGAGTTGAACTGAATACGATAGCCTGTGTTAACCTGAACCTGACCGTTGTCGTCAACCCACGGAACACGGAACTTAACCTGTCTCTCAGGCTCGCAAAGTCTCTCAAGAAGAGCCTGCTTTTTGTACATCTCCTCGTTTGCCTCGATAACGGGTCTGAGCGAGTTAAGAACCTCGTCTACAGCCTGAAGAAATTCGGGCTCATAAGCGTTCTTTTCTTTTACTCTTGCGAGTACTTCATCAACATAAGACATAATGAATCCTCCTAAAATTTCCATTCATTCTAGAATTATTAAAAATCGGGTTCGTTTCGGACTGCTCCGAAAACAAATCACAAATAACATTATACCGTATGGTTTCGTATTTTGCAAGTTTTTTTTAAAAAAAATCATATAAAACTTCAAATTCGTCATAATTCATAGTGAATATAAGAGCAAAATACAACATTTATGTTGTGAAGTTGCATATACTGCTCGTAAAATTTTCAATAATCTGTTGCCAAAATCCAAATAACCGATTGACTACTCTTTCCCGAAATGATATAATTTCTACATAATTCGACACAGTAGGATGTAGTGTGAGAAGTCGCACTGATCTATTTACGCCTTATCTGCCCACGATTAGGCTGTAGGAATTATTAATGACAATTTGTGGGCGGAAAGGCTATGGACATTATGAGCAATATTGAGTTAAAATACTTCAGCGGATATATAAGAAACCGTAAGAGCCTTCTGAACGAGCTTGGTTTAGACGCGAATCTGAGCAGAGCCGAGGCTGAAAGTGCTATTTTGAAGGCCGCCTACGAAAAATGGGGGCTCAAGATGACGGAGCACCTATACGGAATGTTTGCCTTCGCTATTTCGGATGGCGGACGTATTTACGCTGTCAGAGATCAGGTCGGCCAGAAGCAGATGTTCTACGCTGTTGTGGACGGAGAGTTCCTCTGTTCCGGAGATATCGACGAGATCGCGTCCGATCCGCGTTTTGAGAAGCGCATTAATAAACGTATGCTCCAGCAGTATCTTTTCTACGGTTATCCTATCGGAAGCGAGACCTTCTACGAGGGCGTGTTCAAGCTTATGCCCGGCCATTATGTTGAATGGGACGGTAATACAGCCGAGGCTCACCGCTACTTTATGCCGACCTTTGAGCCCGATGAGACTAAATCCTTGGACGAATGGGCAGGCGAAATCGAGAAAACGGTTGATGAGATCCTCTCGGAGGAGAGAGGCGATACCGAGCTCAGCTACAAGGAGTCCTTTCTTTCCGGAGGCGTAGATTCCTCCTACCTTCTCGCTGCGAGCGACGCCGTATGCGCTAACACAGTGGGCTATGAGGAAAGCGGCTTCGATGAGTCCTCCCTTGCAGAACAGACCGCGAAAATACTCGGAAAGGGCTTTAGAGTTAAGATGATAAGCCCTGAGGAATACTTTGAGCGAATTCCCGAGGTCATCGATAAAATGGGACAGCCTCTCGGCGACGCTTCTGCCGTTGCTTTCTCGCTGGGCTGCGCCGCTGTTAAGGAGCACGCCGACGTAGTGTATTCAGGCGAGGGTATAGACGAGTTCTTCGGCGGTTATAACGCCCATAAGCGCGAGCTTCCCTCCGACTGGACTTACCTCACCTGCTCGCATATTATGTCCGAGGACGTTGTCAAGTCGCTTATGCTCGACTTCAGCAGCGAGGTAAAGGCTGTAGATCCGATCGCTCCGCTCTGGAAAGCGGTTGAGGGACAGGACCCTCTCGCTCAAAAGCTCACTATTGATATTTCGCTTTGGCTCGAGGGCGACATTTACCTGAACACCGACCGCACCAGCACCGCCTGCGGGATCGAGCTTCACACTCCGTTCAGCGATATCAGACTGTTCAATGTAGCCAGTCGTATTCCCGCGAAATACAAATTTATGAACGACCAGAACAAGTACGCTTTCCGCAAGGCCGCTTCCTCGAAGCTTCCCGACGAGGTCGCCTTCCGCAAGAAAGTCGGTTTTCCGGTTCCGGTCCGCAAGTGGCTCGCTGACCCACGCTTTACCGGGGCAATTGAGGAAAAGCTGTTTGGCGATACCTCTAAGCTCTTCTTCAATCAGGACGAGCTCAAATCGCAGTGGAACCGTTTTATCGGCGGCGAGGAGTTGCTTTGGAACCGTATTTATGCGATCTACGCCTTCCTGCTATGGTATGATATAAAATTCTAAATAAGAATAATATTGCCGGCTCGGTTTTTGAGCCGGCAGTTTTTATTTAGCGGGTAACGACGAAAAAAATCATTATTTATATCATTTGGATACTTCTGATGGTGTTAATAAGGTTACGCTGAAAAATCGTCGTACTGTCCGTCTAGTTGCTCTATATTGTTAATACTATTGAATTTTTTGTGAAAGTATAATATAATCTAATTGAGCGAAAACGCAGAAAAGTACAAAAATACCAAAAAATGACAGTAATGGAGCTAATTGCCAAAAGTGCTAAAAAATTAGACAAACATTAAAATATGTTTAAACGTATTCGTCATATTGCACAACAAACAGTCACTCTATTTGTTTTTGAATAACAAATCCTACAGGAGGCAAAAAATGAAAAAATTCAAAATTCGTTCTTTTTCGCTGGGGCTTATTGTCGTTTTAGTTTTACTCGGGGTTGTTTTGATTGCGGCCGGAGTGGTTGCGGCCTTGTTCGGCGGATTTTCCAGGAAGAGATACAGGGTCGATTACGACGGCCGGATGTCGTGCTACACAAACGCCCGTGAAACCTACAGAGAGGGTGAAAGGGTAGTGCTGTACTACAACTTAATAGCGACCGATACCAACTACACCTTCACTCTGGACGGCGCGGAGCTGGAGAGGGATTACGATGAGGAAAAAGGCTTTGTGCTCAGCTTTATTATGCCCGGTCACGACGTAAAGCTGGTCTGCAATAGCAGAAACACTATGCTTTATAATCCGGAAACCGAGCCCGCGCCCGAGCCTGAAACCGAGCCGGAGACGGAGGAGGTTATGCTTTTCGATTGCTACAACGCCGTTGTCGCCACAGTAGGCGGAGACCGCTACGATGAGATCGTTCTTTATTCCTGCTCGGACTCGGAGCTTACCTTGCGCACCTTCTCAAAGGCAGAGAGCGACGAAGAGGAAACAAGCATTGAGTACAGAGTTCCTTACGAGGCCTATGACCGCTGTATGAAGCTTGTCGATGAGTATAAGCTCAGAGACTGGGAAAATATGAAAAACAAGACAGGGATATGTGGCGGGGTTAATGTGATCAAATTCCGCGACAGCGACGGCGCTTACTACAGGGTATCGTCCGAGAATATGCCGATGGAATACGGGGATGTATTCGGTGAAGCGCGCGGAATTCTTCGCTCCTTCATGACGGACAAATACAGGGTTGAGTAAAAAACCACAAGAAAAGCGCGCACAACAAAGTGCGCGCGCTTTTTTTTAGTGTTTAATATACGATTACCGGCATACCTATGTAAGCCTTTGAGTAGATAGTCGCCATTGCGCCCAGAGGTGTGTTTACGCAGCCGTGAGAGCCGTTATACACATATATCGTACCGCCGTAAGATGAGCGCCATGTGCTGTCGTGAATGCCCTGGCCGTTTCCTGTGAAGCCGAGCCAGTAGTTAACAGTTACGTCCCAAGTGGAGCCGCCGTAGGAGCCTGCGAGTCTTGCGGGCGAGGATTTGCTCAGCACTTTGTGATAGCCCTTCGAGGTTACGAGCGGACCCGAGTAGCCGGTTCCGGTAACAACAGGGGTAGAAAGGTAGAACTTGCTGTCGACAAATAGATTCAATGTCTGCTTCGCAATTGAAATCTCAACCCAGGTTCCCTTTAGACCCTTGGCGACCGAGTAAACCCTTACATTGGTCTCACACACGAGTCTCGCGAATTCTCCGCTGAAGTTCTTCTTGTTGTATCTTCTGATGGCTCGTACTGAATACTTGTACTTTGTTCCGTCCTTGAGCTTTTTATCGGTGTACTGCGTGGTTTTGACGGTTTTGATTAGCTTTTTGTCGCGGTAAATCTCGTACTTGTCGGCAAATTTTACCTTGCTCCAAGCGATTTTAATAGAGGAGTAGGTTGCGTCCTTTTCTACAATCTTCTTTGGAGCGGCGAGCTTGGTCATCGCCTTTACTCCAGGCTTCTCGCTCTTTGTAAGAAGCGAGCCCTTTGAACGGACTGCTACGATTTTATACTTGTAGATCCTTCCGGGGGTGAGCTTCTTGTCGGTGAAGGTCTGCTTTGAGCCGGCGAGCTTCTTTATCTCGCTGAATTTAGGGAAGGAGCCGTTCTTCTTTTCAGCGCTTCGGTAGATTAAGTAATTGCTTGCCGCGGTGTTCTTTTTCCAGGTGAGCTTGAAGGTGGTCGTGGTTTTCTCCGCTACCTTGAAGTTTTTGACCGCCTCGGGCTTTGTCATAACAGTTACTGATACCGGAGAGCTCTTTGTCTCGTAGGAGTCGGTTTTTCTGATGGCTATGACTGTGTAAGCGTAACGGCTGGCCTGCTTTAGACCTGATTCGTTTATGTAGTTTTCGGTAACGGTTTTGTATTCCGAATACTCGGGCATAGCTTCGGACTTGTCCTCAACGCTGCGGAAGATTTTGTACTCTGTAGCGTTTGCGCTTTTATCCCATTTCAATGTAAAGCTTGTTGTGGTGAACAATCCTGCTCTGATATTGCTTACGGGCTCCGGGGTGATCTCAGGCTCTTCCGTGGGAGCTTCGCTTGGTTCCTCCGTAGGAGCTTCTGTAGGATCTTCCGTAGAAGCTTCGGTAGGCGCTTCAGTAGAATTATCAGTGGGATCTACAGTAGAAGTTTCTGTGGGCTCTTCCGTAGGAGCTTCGGTGGTTTCTACGGTAGCATCCGTGGTTTCCTCTATGGCCTCCGTGGTCGGCTCTGTAGCCTCTGTCGGATCGACGCTGTCGCTCATTACCGCAACGGGAGCGGATTTTGCGGCGGCCGATGCTGTTACGACAGGGAAGAGTGAGAGCAGCATAACAACAGCCAGAACCAATGATATGTATTTCAGTTTCATATACATTCTCCTTATACGTGCAAGTGATTTTATTCTATATAATTAGGAAGAGCTTGTCAATATCATAAAAGAAAAATAAAAAATAAATATGAGAAAACACATAATAGAAATAAGAAAACACAAAATAGAATAAAAAATGAAAACACCGAGCCTTGCGGTTAGCTCGGTGCTTTCTGTTCAAAAGAAAATGAGGGGTACAAATGTAAGTCTCTAAGTCGACTTACCAGAGGAGGGTAGAACATATACCTCAGCAGTTGCGGTTCTGCTTTGGTATGGTAGTATTTAAACATAGAATTATGACAACTGTGTGAAAAGCTTATGAATTTTGCTTGAAATTGAACTAATATTGAATACATAATCAGATATTTGCTCATATTTGCTCAAAATTTCTCGAAAATATATTAAACAAATGTTTGCATTTTGTGCGATTATATGATATTATTAGTATGAAATACAGATCAATGAAATCCTCAGGCAATTATTTCCGCAGAGCGAGGATTTCGGAGCGGAGGCCGTTATGAAACCCTTGACCGAAAAACAAAAAAAAGTATACGATTATATAGTTGAGAGCTCCCTGGACGGACGTGTTCCATCTGTTAGGGAGATATGCAACGCCTGTTCGCTCAAATCAACCTCGACCGCTCACCTTTACCTGAAGGCTCTTGAGGCTCACGGGCTTATCGAGCGCGACGAGGGCCTCAACCGTTGTATCCGTGTTGTAGGCGAGGTCAGCGCCAAGGGCGTTCCGCTTCTTGGAAAGGTTGCCGCGGGAAATCCGATCGTCGCAATTGAGGACGTCGAGTGTTATGTTCCTGTCGACCGCGATATCTGTCGAGGCAAGGATTTGTTTGCGCTCCGGGTTCAGGGCGAGAGTATGATCAAGGCCGGGATCCTTCCCGACGATATTCTGATCGTAAACCGCACACCCGTCGCCGAAAATGGCGAGATCGTTGTTGCTCTTGTGGATGACAGCGCTACGGTCAAGCGCTTCTACAAGGAGGACGGACATTTTCGCCTTCAGCCGGAGAACGATACCTTTGAACCGATCATTGTCGACGAGGTTGTGCTTCTCGGCAAGGTGATCCAGTTGATCAGAAATTTCTAATTTAGAAAAATACATGCGTCCCCCCGCGCATGTTTAAAAAAGAAAGGCGCGTCGTTTGGACGCGCCTTTTTCGTTTGTTAGGATATTACGACAAATAGTATAATTAACTATATTAATTGTAGTATTTTTCACCTTGATATATAGGTGCTCCGACCAAACAAAATATGATCTGTATTCTTTGCACGGTTTTCTGTTGCGCAGAAATGTGCGATGAGCAGCGAAGGGTGCGCTTTGCGCACCCTTCTTGAACTTTATTCGCTTACTTTCTTCATAAGCTCCTCGCGGGTGAGTCCGCTATTGCGGGAAACCTCATCGTTGGGGATAACCCTGAGAAGCTTTCCGTTGTATCTTGAAACGAGCACAGAGGCTTTCTTGCCGTCGATTTCAACGAATTCCTCGGTGTACTCCTCGTTGAGCGGAACCTGCTTTTCGAGAGCGAATTTCTCTGTGAGCGAGCCTGTGGGGCAGAGCTGTACGCAGAGACCGCAGTTGTTGCAGTTCGTCTGATCGAGCGGAAGCGCGAACGCCGGTGAGACGTCGGTCTTGAAGCCGCGTCCGAGAAGTCCGATGGAGGAGAGGTTCATAACCTCGCGGCAGGAACGAACGCACAAGCCGCAGAGTATACACTTGGAGGTGTTTCTCTCGATAAAGGCGTTCTCGTCGCGAGTGTACTTCTGAGGCATCTCGCCTTTGAATCGCTCGGGATTGATGTCGTATCTCTGAGCAACGGAAAGGAGCTTACACTTGTAATACTCGCGGCATCCGCACTCGAGACAACGCTTGGCCTCGGCCTTTGCTTCTTCCTCGGTGAATCCGAGGCTTACCTCTTCAAAGCTCTTGTTCCTTACATCGGCGGGGAGAACCTTCGGTGTGAGTCTGCTCTCCTTTTTGCGGTCTGAGTAGTCGATCGTAGACTCGTCGCGCTTGCTGATGTAGGGGATACGTGTCTCGACGTTTACGCCGTTCAGATAAGCGTCTACAGCCTTGGCGCAACGGTCGGCCTCTCCGATAGCCTCGATAGCGATCGAAGCTCCGCGGTTAGTAGCGTCGCCTATAGCGAACACGCCCTCGATGCTTGTGTTGAAGAAGTCCTCGTCGGCTACGATGTTGCCGCGGTTGTTGAGCTCAAGCTCCTTAACGTCCTCGGTAACGAGCTTCTGGCCG
>CACYDK010000049.1 GCA_902773155.1 uncultured Ruminococcus sp. | reverse complement strand
TACAAAAACATTATCCGGCTCAACGTCCATCATTTCAGCCATAATAACCTTGCATTCCTCTATTCCCTCGAGAACACCGTAGTTTCTGCAATCTGTGCCGTCCTCGGCCTTACACTCCGTGCCGCTCTCGATACAGTCGAGAAGATGCATCGAAGCGTCGAGCTGAGCAGTTGAGGGCTTTCCTCTGGCCATATTAAGGCTCAAGCCCTTTCCCTTATAATCCTCATAGGTTTTTAAAAGAGCTTTGTATTCCTTTTTAAGCTCATCCTTGGATGCGTTAAGATAATTCATTATGATTACTCCTTTTTAAGAAAATTCATATCAGGTAAATTTCCGCTATCTATTTTACTACTTTTTTTGATAAAATGCAAGTTTTTCACGTATAACTTGCAACTTCGTTAAAAATAGACAAATAAAGCAAAAACCGCGGTAGAATTACAGCGGTTTTTGATAAGTATATTACAGAAAGAATATTAATAGTACTGGTAGTAGTAATAATAGTAGTAGCCTCTTCTGCCTCTTTTGCCTTCGTGAGTAACGCCTACTCGGATAAATCCGAGGGGCTTGGCGTCGGCAATCTTAATATTATCAAGAAGCTTTTCGATATCGCCGTGGGTGGTCTTGCGCTCACGGGTTACAAGAATATATCCGGAGATGTGCTCCTTCAAAAGAATAGCGTCCGCAACAACGCCTATAGGCGGCGTATCATAGATTACATAATCATACTCTCTCTCGAGTCTTTCAGCAAGACGGTCAAGCTCGGGTGAGCATATGAGCTCGGATGGGTTCGGAGGGATCGTGCCCGAGGTCAGGACGTCAAGACAAGGAAGAACGTCACGGTGAACTACATCGTCAAAAACAACCATTCGGCCTATCATATCAGAAAAACCGGCCTTGTTCTCAAGCTTTAAAATATTATGCTGGTTAGGACGTCTGAGGTCGCAGTCAATGAGCAGAACCTTCTTGCCCATTTTTGAAAACGAAATAGCAAGGTTAGCGGCAACGGTACTCTTTCCGTCACCCTTAGCGTAGGACGTGACCGCAAATGCTTTTTTATCGGAAGCTGACAGAGAGAACATAATATTGGTTCTTGCACTCTTGTAAGCCTCAACTATAGCGAATTTACTCTTTTCGGAAAGTACGTTTTTGTCTTTGTTTTTACTCTTTTTTGTATTTACAGCCTGCTCGGCTTTGATTTCTCTTCTTTTTTGACCAGGAAGCTTAACTTTCATAATATCACCTTAACCTTCCTTCTCAAAATCAACAATTTCGGCAAATACCGGCAAGCCGTACATCTTGGCAAGATCATCGCCGGGCTTGAGCGTGGTATCGATAATCTCCAGGAAGAACGCAAGAAGCACGCCCAGTACGAAGCCGATAGCCAAACCGAAAATCGTATTTTGGTTAATATTCGGGGACGACGGCACAGACGCAGGAGAGGCTCCGGAGATAGTATCTACCCTACCCTCGTTGTCAAAATAATCGGCAAAGGTCTTGGCGCTTTGAGCCGCGAGCTGATTGGCGACATTAGCGGCCTGCTGAGGATTTGACGAGGAAGCAGTAAAGCGGATAAAGGCAGAGTCCTCAACCTGAGAAACAGTAACGCTCGCGCCGGACATAAGAGCAGTCATATCGGGCATATTGTTAAACAGAACAACACATGTAGAAGCAAGCTGAGCGGAAGCGTTAATATCGTTCAGCTTTACTCGGCCGTCGTTATAGTAGCTTGTAGCCTGTGTAACTGTTCTTTCATCGTAGTTATGAATAAGGATAAGAGACGACGAGGAATATACAGGAGTTATAAAAAACCTCGAATATCCATAAACAATAAGAGTTACCAAAGCGGTTATCAGCAGAATGAGCTTAACGTGCCTTAGGAGCATATTTAGAATTTTTTGCGGAGTTAAATCCTTTGGCATATACATACCCTCCCATATTAATCTCATAATATTATAGACTATGTACGGACAATCATATTTCTAATTTAGAATTATTATAGCAAAATTTGATAAAAAAACAACATTCGAATTGTAAAATACAGTAAAAATGCTTTTAACAAAGAAACAGCCCGGAAAATCCGAGCTGAAACGATTACTTTATTATCATTTAAGAACATTGAGAAGCACACCCGCGGCAACGGCTGAGCCTATAACTCCCGCGACGTTCGGTCCCATCGCATGCATGAGCAGGAAGTTTCCGGGATTCTCCTCCTGGCCTACCTTCTGCGAAACACGCGCGGCCATGGGAACAGCGGACACGCCCGCAGAACCTATGAGCGGATTAACCTTTCCGCCGGTAAACTTATACATAAGCTTACCGAATACTACGCCGAACGCGGAGCCCATCATAAAGGCGATGAGTCCGAGCGCAATGATTTTAAGCGTGTTAAAGGAAAGGAAGTTCGCTCCTGTAGCCGTAGCGCCGACTGTCGTACCGAGGAAAATGGTGATAATATTCATAAGCTCATTCTGAGCGGTCTTGGAAAGACGGTCGCATACGCCCGATTCCTTAAGCAAATTGCCGAACATCAGCATTCCGACAAGAGGAGCGGCGTCGGGAAGCAGGATCGAGATAATAACCACGATAACAACCGGGAAAATTATCTTCTCGAGCTTTGATACCGGTCTGAGCTGTTCCATTACAACGGCTCTTTCTTTTTTCGTGGTAAGAGCGCGCATGATCGGAGGCTGTATGATCGGCACAAGAGCCATATACGAATACGCCGCGATCGCGATCGAACCGAGTAGCTCGGGAGCAAGCTTTGTTGTTACGAAGATCGCGGTTGGGCCGTCGGCTCCGCCTATAATACTGATAGCGCCGGACTGAGCGTTTGTAAACCCGAGGAAAATAGCGCCGATAAATGTAACGAAAATACCAATCTGAGCAGCCGCTCCGAGAATAAAGCTCTTCGGGTTTGCGATAAGCGGACCGAAATCGGTCATAGCGCCGACTCCGAGGAAGATTAGCGGAGGATAGATACCGAGCTTAACGCCCTGATACAAATAGTAGAACAATCCGCCGTAATGAGGAACGTTATAATAGGTCACACCATCCATTATCGTTGTGGCGTAGCCCTCCACGGTACCCTTTGCGGCTATGCATTCCTCAGCGCTCATCAAAGTGGTCTCAGGAGCCGCCATAATCGACGGATAAAGGTTTACCAGCAGCATTCCGAAAGCGATCGGAAGCAACAAAAGGGGTTCATACTGCTTTTTTATTGCCAGGAAGAAGAGCACGCAGGCGACAGCTATCATCACATAATTCTGCCATCCGAGGCTCATAAGTCCGGATTCCCTGAATATTCCGACAATAGCGTCGATAAAATTCTGAATAATTTCCATACTTTGCAGGTTCCTTTCTGTTAAAACGGTCTTGTATTATGAAGCACACCGGCGTTTGCCCAGGCCGAGCGTCCGGAGGACTTCTTTATACTCTTGATTTTAACTTTATCTTTAGAACCGTAGATACTGTAAACCGCTGCTGATATTACTGCTACAAGCTCGTCCGAAATTTCATCTGAGGTTTTTGGCGTGATAACAGGCTTCGTTTTAACCGGAGCAGCCATATTACCGCTTTTCTCGACTGTTTTTACAGCGATTTTCTCGATTTTCGCCCGTTTCTTTGTTCTGTTGGAGGCCTTTGTCTGGGCGGAAGAAATTATTCTGCCATAACCCCAGATAACTAAAATAAGGAACAGCAAAACCCCGAAAACTATAGCGAAACCGGTAAGCAGCATTGAAGCAGATATGGTCAATTTACTCATAAGGTCCATAAAACTTACCCCCATATTTAGTCCATTATACCCTATAATTATACTTAATATGGTGGTAAGTTTCAACGGAAATTATTCATTTTTTTGATTTTCGTTAAAATTGACAGTTTTATATAAATTACAAATGATAATTTGGAGATTTTCGGCTTATTGTTACAGAATAATACAAATCAGCCCGTTACAGCCGTTATTAATGATTTTTTCGATAGTCTCCCCTATTTTTGCCCTTGCGTCAGAAGGCATTCGATACAGCTTATTGTGAAGCCCCTCGTTTACAAGCTCGTGGACGCTTTTTCCGAAGATATTTGATTCCCAGATTTTCGCAGGATCCTCTTCGAATTCCTTAAGCATATAGGTAACGAGCTCCTGACTCTGCTGTTCGCTTCCGACAATGGGAGTAACCTCTGTTTTAGTATTCACCTTCATCATATGGATCGAAGGCGCAGACGCGCTGAGGCGTATCCCGTATTTTCCGGATTGCTTTATTATCTGCGGCTCGTCGAGAGTCAGCTCATCCATCGTCGGCATAACGATTCCATAGCCGGTATCCTGTACCTGAGCGTAAGCGGCAGCGATTTTGTCAAACTCGCGCTGTTTTTGAGAGAGCGAATCTATATTAGCGAGAAGCGAACACTCATCCTTTATATCAAGACCCGTCCTTTCAGAAAGCACCCGATAAAACAACCTGGAGGGTATCGTAACAGAAACAGATGCCTCTCCTTTTCCGAGGTTAATATCAGCAAGCCTACTCTCATCAATATACTCGCATACCGAGATCTCGTTAAGAGTGTCCTGTATCTGTCTGATTTTTTCGATTTTTCCGGCTGCGGACTTTATCGACTCAAAAATCCCGGATTTGATCGGGTGATCTTTTGGCAAAGATACAACCCAGCCGGGAATATCGACGTCAATTTCCTTTATGGGAAACTCAAACAAAAGCTGAGCCAGAACCTTTTTGATTTCTGTTTCGTCCATTTCCAGACAACTGACAGGAACTACCGGCACAGAGTATTTTGCGGACATTTCCTCCGCCAGCGACAGCGCGTGTTCCGAGCGCGGAGCGATCGTGTTGAGCAGCACTATAAAAGGCTTGTTGATCGCCTTTAGCTCATCGATAACCTTTTTTTCGGCCGCTTCATATTCCGAGCGGGGCAGGTCTGTTATTGAACCGTCGGTAGTGATCACCAATCCGATAGTGCTGTGATCTGTTATAACCTTCTTGGTTCCGAGCTCAGCGGCTTTTTCGAATGGTATCTCCTCATCAAACCAGGGAGTCTTGACCATTCTGGGAGCGTCCTGTTCAAAATAGCCCAGCGCGCTGTCTACTATATAGCCAACGCAATCAACCATCCTGACATTAAGATTCGCCTTATCCGCCAGCGTTACTGATACGCTCTCCTCAGGAATAAACTTGGGCTCGGTCGTCATTATCGTTCGTCCGCCGGAGGACTGAGGAAGCTCGTCGACCGCCCGGCGGTACAAGCTTTCGTCAGTAATATTCGGAAGAACTATGGTATCCATAAAGCGTTTGATAAAAGTGCTTTTTCCTGTGCGAACCGGTCCGACGACTCCTATATACACATCGCCGTTTGTCCTTCGGCTGATATCCTTGTATACTGATCTTTGTTCCATCTCTTTAACCTCCGTTGTTTACTATAGGAATAAGAAGCATTCCGGG
>CACYDK010000048.1 GCA_902773155.1 uncultured Ruminococcus sp. | reverse complement strand
AGCATAATCAGGGCTAAAATGGCGATCGAGCGCAGCGATGTCTGCGTTATAATGATCGACGCCGAGGTAGGCTGTACGGAGCAGGATACCAAGGTCGCCGGACTCGCTCTCGAGGCCGGAAAGGCCTGCATCATCGCCGTGAACAAGTGGGACGCTATCGAAAAGGACAGCAAAACCATGCAGAAATTCAAAAAGGATATCGCTACTGACTTTTCCTTTATGTCATGGGCTCCCACTGTGTTTATCTCGGCCAAAACGGGTCAGCGCGTCGACAATCTTTTTACCCTGATCAACACCGTCGCCGCCAATAACGCGATGAGGATCAGAACCGGTACCTTAAACGAGCTTCTGGCTCAGATCACAACGAGGGTTCAGCCGCCCACCGACAAGGGCAGAAGGCTCAAGATATTCTATATGACCCAGCCATCGACAAAGCCGCCGACCTTCGTGTGCTTCTGCAACAGCAAGGAGCTGTTCCATTTTTCATATCAGAGATACATCGAAAACCGTATCCGCGAGACCTTCGCGCTCGAGGGTACGCCGATCAGAATGGTAATAAGAGAAAGAGGGGAAAAGTAATGGACTACAAAGCTATGATAATTGGCGGATGGGGCTATATGCTTATCGGCTTCGTCGCGGCCTATCTTCTCGGAAGCGTTAACACCGCCGTAATCGTAACCCGTATCGCCACAAAGGGCAAAAAGGATATCCGCGAAATGGGAAGCGGCAACGCCGGATTTACAAACGTTCTGCGTTCCGTGGGCAAGGGCCCGGCGATCCTGACGATCGTATGCGACCTTCTTAAGTCGGTAATCGCGGTCATTCTAGGCGGAATAATGTTCTATCTCGCCTCTAAGGGCTACGACAATGTCGACGCCATTGTGCGTATAGGTAAATACCTGTGCGGATTCTTCTGCATTCTCGGCCACAGCTACCCGCTTTATTTTCGTTTCAAGGGCGGAAAGGGAATTGTTTCCGCAGCCGGAATGATGCTCGTAGCCGACTGGCGCGTATTCCTTATGATAATCACCACATTTTTGATCGTGTTTATTATCTCAAAGATCATCTCTCTAGCCAGCATAACCTGCGCCGCGCTGTTCCCGGTCTACACCTTCGTGCTGACCTTCTTTATCGACAAGATGAACTTCGGCTATACGGGCTGGTATGTTTTCCTCTGTACGGCGGCCGCGTTTGGTATCGCTGTTTTCGTAATAATAAAGCATTCCTCCAACATCGGAAGGCTGCTCCGCGGCGAAGAGAAGAAGATCACCGCTAAAAAATCGAAATAATTATTGAAAAATCTGTGAAAAAGTATTAGAATAATCACAGCGACGTCAGTTTAATGCTAGGAGACAGCGTGAAAGCTCGCATGTTGAATTCATTACCTGTCGTCTATTGCCCGCTCGGTTTGCCAAAATTCGGCCGCGAGCGATGGCTTTACGGCCATTTACGCCTTATCTGCTCACGCTAAGGCTGTAAGGAGAGCTAGTCTATTTGTGGGCAGAAAGGCTATTGCGATTATTATGGATTGCGTATTTTGTAAGATTGCCGACGGAACTATCCCGTCGAAAAAGGTTTACGAGGACGATAAGATGCTCGCGTTTTACGATATCGAGCCTGCGGCTCCGGTTCATATAGTTATGATCCCCAAGGAGCATATCGCGAGCGTTGACGCTCTCAGCGAGGAGAACAGCGATGTCATTGCCCATATTTTCTCCAAGGCGAGCGAGATCGCGAGGACGGTCGGCCTTAAAAACGGCTACCGCATTACAACCAACTGCGGCCCCGACGGCGGACAGACGGTTTTCCATATCCACTTCCATCTTATGGGCGGAAAAACGCTCGGAAAGATGGCTTAAGTATTCGGAGGAGTAACGAAAATGGGTAAAACTTATAAGATGAATATTGCCGGATGTGAGCGTGATCTTCCTCTCTGCGAGGTTGACGAGCACCTCGATATCGCCGCCTTCGTGATGTTCGGCGATGTTGAAATAACCGAAGCCGCCTCTAGAGCGCTACTTAAAAAGTGCCCCGAGCACGACGTTATCGTAACCGCCGAGGCAAAGGGTATCACTCTCGCTTATGAAATGGCTCGTCAGGAAAAGGGCGAGTTCGTTGTGGCTCGTAAGGGACTTAAGGTGTATATGCCCGAGTACGAGTTCGTCGAGGTTCGCTCGATAACCACCCTCTCGGTTCAGAGGCTTTATGTCGGACTCGACGATATCAAAAAGATAAAGGGCAAGAGGGTTCTCATCGTCGATGATGTTATCTCCACCGGCGAGAGCCTCGTAGCGTTAAAGAAGCTCGTCGATAAGGCCGGCGGAAATACAGTCGGAATGGCCGCGGTTCTTGCCGAGGGAAAGGCCGCCGACAGAGACGATATCATCTTCCTTGAGAAGCTTCCCGTATTCCCCAAGTAATACAATGTCTTTTATAAAAGACGGAGGACAAAATGACTAAACGACCGTTTGCGTACATTGGATTTTCTATGCTCTGTACGTTTGCGGCCGTTTTTTATTTGGGAGCGGTCGCCGCGGTTTGCGCGGCTGTCTTTTCCGTCGCGATTATAATATGCTCTCTGTTTGTGAAGTCCTTACGCGAATCGCGTTCGGCTATGCTCTGCGTTGCCTTTACCGTGCTTTTGTCGGCTTCATATATTCTGCTGTTTTCGTTTTCCCTCGATCGCGCGGCAGTTTATGACGGGCAGACGGTCAAGGTCAGCGCCGTAGTGACCGAGCCGCCGCATAAAAACTACGATTATTATATCTACGCTCTTAAATCAAGCGAGATCGACGGCGAAAAGCGCGACGATAAGCTCCTCATGTCGTCAAGCTTCGACCTGTGCCTTGATTACGGCGACAGAATAACCTGTAACCTCAGGCTTCAAAGGTGCGATAACAATTACTATATCTCAAAGGGCTTCCTTTATCGCTCTTTTCCTGACGAGGACTTCGAACTGAAGGTCGAAAAAAGCGAGGACAAGGGGATAGGGTATTTGCCGGTTTACCTTCGCAATAAGCTTTCTCACGCTGTTTCGGTGTTGATCCCCGGCCGCGAGGGCGAGGTGTGCCGCGCGGTTTCCTTGGGCGATAAGTTCGGAATGTCCAAGGATTTGTACGCGTCCTTTACAAATAGCGGACTGGCGTATATCGTAGTTGTCTCGGGAATGCATATGAGCATTGTCGCGGGGTTCGTGTTTTTCCTTTTGCGCCCGTTTGGTAAGCGCAGGCTCTGGGAGATAATCAGAGCTCTGAGCGTGCTTGTGCTGGTGCTGCTCTTCCTTGCAATTACGGGCTTTGCCTCATCGGCTGTGCGAGCCTCGGTTATGATTAGCTTATTTATCTTTTCACGTCCGCTTCGCAGGAGAGCCGATCCTTTCAACACGCTCGGGCTTGGGGCGGTTATTCTTAGCTTGTTCAACCCGAATGTTGTCGGTGACGTCGGATTATTGATGTCCTTTGCCTCTTGTATAGGATTATTATATTTCCACCCGAGAATTATGAGTCTGTTTGATTCTCGTTTTGAAAACAGCAGATTGTATCATAATAGGTTTTTTAAGTATGGAATGAGTATTGTCTCCGTCTCGGCTTCCGCAGTAATCGGAATAACTCCGGTAACAGTGATCTTACTCGGATCGAGCAATATCTTCGTCGCGTTTTATTCCTTGCTTGTAGTTCCCCTCCTTCCGCTTCTGATGGGCTTTACACTGCTTGCGGCCGTATTTTGGTATATACCGTTTCTTGACCTCTTCGCGTATTTT